>NZ_JAMPNQ010000005.1:0-268401 GCF_028479445.1 Providencia sp. PROV210 | reverse complement strand
GGCGCGAAGTATCAACGGAGCATTCCCAAAATAATTCGTGTTGCAGCTAGGCGGCCAGCAAGATAAGACCTAGGAGCATACAAAAGTATGTGACTAGGATTAGATTGTGCAGCCAACAACGCTGCAGCGCGAAGTATGAAGGGATAGCATGAAAAAAAACACATATTGGATACGCAACCTATATGTCGTCTGGTTCGGCTGCTTTTTAACGGGTGCAGCCTTTAGCCTCATCATGCCGTTCCTTCCCCTTTATATTGAAGAGCTGGGCATTACTGACCACGCATCTCTTAGCCTGTGGACAGGTGCTGTTTTTAGTATCACTTTTTTATTCTCTGCCATTGCGGCACCATTCTGGGGGCGTTTGTCTGACCGTAAAGGTCGTAAGCTCATGCTATTACGCTCTGCACTCGGTATGGCGATTGTGATGGTTTTGATTGGTTTTGCCCAGAATATTTGGCAACTCCTAGCATTGCGCGCTTTGCTGGGTTTATTAGGCGGATTTGTCCCTAATGCCAATGCATTAATCGCCACCCAAGTTCCTGTCAATAAAAGTGGTTGGGCAATGGGGATATTGGCAACAGGTGCGGTAAGTGGTGCTCTTATCGGTCCTTTAATTGGTGGATTACTCGCTGACCAATATGGCTTGCGCCCTGTGTTTTTTATCACCGCCAGCGTATTGTTTATCTGCTTTTTCGTTACCCTATTCTATGTTCGCGAACGCTTTACCCCAGTATCTCGTAAAGATGCATTAACGGGAAAACAAGTATTTGCTTCATTACGTAATAAAAATCTCGTGATCAGCCTCTTTTTTACCACCATGATTATTCAGGCGTCGATTGGTTCAATCAATCCAGTACTCACTCTATACGTTAGAGAGCTTGCCGAATCCCATGATAACCTTGCGCTTATTAGTGGGATCATTGCCTCAGTTCCTGGTGTCGCCGCATTAATTAGCGCGCCATTATTAGGGAAGTTAAGTGACCGAATAGGTCCAGACCGAGTATTACTCGCGGTACTGGCCGCCTCCATTTTTGTCCTATTTCCTATGGGATTGGTCAGTAACTACTGGGAATTAGGGGCATTACGTTTTGTACTCGGCGCTCTTAATGCGGCACTCTTGCCCGCAGTACAAATCTTAATTATTTATAATATATCCCACCAAGTCACTGGGCGGATATTCAGTTATAACCAAGCTCTACGGGATGTAGGAAATGTAACCGGACCATTAATGGGATCATTTGTTGCTGCAACCTATGGATTTAGAGCCGTATTTTTCTTTACGGCAGCCTTAGTTCTTTTCAATTTTATTTACTCTTGGATAGTCATAAAAAGGCAGTCGGATGGGCTTAGAGCAACCCCATCTGAAGAGTAGCGATTAAGTATGATCCCCATGCATAAACATAACTTTTTATTATCTTTTAAACGAAAAGTTTATAACCCACAAAAGACCTTTATAACTCCATGTTTTTAATTAACTTAATCGATTCAGAAAACATTCTTTTAATGTCAATCAAAATCCGTTATTCTTCCCAACCTTATAGTAAGAAATGAGAGTTACATCGAATATTCATCTTAAAAGTAACTTTTTTACAATAAATTCATTCTGCTTATAAGCCATTTTATAATAATGTATGCCGAAAATATGTTTGCAACACTGCATTAACATATCAAAACAATAGTACTTGAGCTTTCTACTCGATGTACACAATCAGGCACAACCTCACAAGACAACATGTATTGGAGTTTACACATGAGTCATTCTGCGACTAAAACTAAAACCTTTTTCGGGCATCCTTACCCGCTAAGTTCGCTTTTCCTCACAGAAATGTGGGAACGTTTCTCTTTCTATGGCGTTCGTCCCCTTCTGATCCTGTTTATGAGCGCAGCCTTATTACAAGGCGGTATGGGGCTTCCGATTGATCAAGCCTCCGCTATTGTCGGTATCTTTGCTGGTGGTGTTTATATCACTTCATTACCGGGTGGCTGGTTAGCCGATAACTGGCTAGGCCAACGCCGCGCAGTTTGGTATGGCTCACTGATCATTGCATTCGGTCATTTATCCATCGCTTTATCTGCCGTATTTACTAATACCTTCTTCTTCGTTGGTTTATTACTAATTGTATTAGGTACAGGTCTGTTTAAAACCTGTATCACCGTGATGGTAGGAACTCTATATAAGAAAGAAGATACTCGTCGTGATGGCGGTTTCTCGCTGTTCTACATGGGTATCAATATGGGCTCATTTATTGCCCCATTAATTATTGGTCCACTCCATGAAAAATACGGCTGGCACTTAGGTTTCGGTTTAGGTGGCCTAGGTATGGTTATCGCCCTACTAATTTTCCGTTTCTATGCCATTCCACAAATGCGTCGTTATGATAAAGAAGTGGGTTTAGACTCCACATGGAATCACCCTACTGTACAGCGTAAAAATGTGGGTAAATGGGTAACACTTGCGTTGGCTGCACTGGCGGTTCTTGTCACGTTAATCACTAACGGAACCATCCCGTTCAACCCAACCGTCATCGCCAAAAGCTCGGCATACATCATTTCAACATGTGTGGGTATCTACTTTATCTTTATGTTCTTCTGCGCAGGTTTAAACAGTAGTGAGCGCTCCCGCTTACTGGCTTGTTTAATTCTGTTAGTAGCAGCTGCTTTCTTCTGGTCCGCATTTGAGCAAAAACCAACCTCATTCAATATCTTTGCCCGTGATTATACTGATCGTCAATGGGGTGATTTTGAAATCCCTACGATTTGGTTCCAGTCAATAAACGCCTTGTTTATCATTCTATTAGCACCAATCTTTAGCTGGTTCTGGCCTTCATTAGCCAAGCGCAATATGAATCCAAGCAGCATGACCAAATTCGTTATTGGTATTCTGTTCGCCGCGGGTGGTTTCGCTATTATGATGGTTGCTGCTAACCAAGTACTGGCAACTCAATCTGGTGTTTCTCCATTCTGGTTAGTGGGCAGTATCTTATTACTGACGTTAGGTGAGCTCTGCTTAAGCCCTATCGGATTGGCAACCATGACTTTACTCGCACCACAGAAAATGCGCGGTCAGGTTATGGGATTATGGTTCTGTGCAAGCGCACTTGGTAACTTAGCCGCGGGGATCATGGGCGGAAATATCCGTAAAGACCAATTAGATTCAATGCCTGATTTATTCTCTCACGTCTCTATTGCTCTTGTTATCTGTGCTATCGTGCTAGCCGCTCTGATTATCCCTGTCAGAAAAATGCTACAGAATGCAGATAAAAACGACGCTAAAGCGAAGTAATTAACGCAAAATTGCTCGGCTCAATAAGTGATTAAAAATTATTGAGCCGACACTCCTCTTGGTTTAAATTCCCGCTATACTCATCCTCAATTTTTATCAAACCTCACTCAAAGACCTAACAAGGATTTCTCGCCATGAAAACGCTTTCTATTCCGATTTATTATGTCGATGCATTTACTGATAGGCTATTTCACGGTAATCCTGCTGCGGTGGTTTTATTGGATGAATGGCTTCCTGATGAAAGGTTAATTGCAATTGCTGCAGAAATTAACTTGCCAGAAACGGCTTTTTTGGTGGACGAGCATATTCGTTGGTTTACACCGGTTGTTGAAGTTAAGTTATGTGGACATGCGACCTTAGCCGCAGCATTTATTTTAAATAAATTCAGAGGGCACCCAACTAACCCCATCATATTTCAATCCCTATCCGGTGAGCTCACTGTTCATAAACATCAAGATAGTTTTACACTCGACTTCCCCATTTTAGAAAGCCAACGTGTTGATTTGGTAGATTATCCACAATTATCGACAATCCTGAATACACCTATTTCTGAATTGTGGATAGCCAAAGATCGCTATCTCTGCTTTGTCGACTCACCCGAACAAGTTCAAGATTGCCAACCTAATATGGCTCAACTTGCACAGCTTCCATTACCCGGCCTGACGATCACTGCCAAAAATCATGATGACCAAGCTGACTTTGTTTCTCGTTATTTTGCCCCCGCAAAAGGGGTGAATGAGGATCCGGTGACAGGGACATCCCACTGTGCTATCGCACCAATTTGGGCTAAACGATTACAAAAAAATGCATTAATTGGTCACCAAATTTCTGCACGAGGTGGAAAAATAGACTGTCTGGTTGACCAAAGTCGCGTCAAATTGACGGGAAAAGCAACACTCTTTTTAGCCGGAACGATTCACGTTTGATTAATTACTGTATTTATTTGTGATCAAGATTACACTTATTCGCAACATTAATAATATGTGCATTAATGTTCCGGTAAGTAATTATTTTTACTGATTCAAGTTTTTAAATAGTGATAATTCAAAGAAAGTAAGGTTTAAATATGAGTTCTGACGTTGATGATGTCATCAAGCAAAAAATTGAACAATCTGTAACCCACGTATCTAAAGTTGTATTTCCAACCACCACAAACCACCACAGCACTTTATTTGGTGGGACTGCATTAGCATGGATGGATGAAGTTTCCTTTATTACTGCGACACGTTTTTGTCGTAAAAGACTCGTGACGGTTTCTACAGAAAAAATCAATTTTACGCATCCGATTCCATCAGGCACCATTGTTGAATTAGTGGGTGAAGTTATTCGAGTAGGCAGAACTAGCCTTACTGTTAATGTTTCTATCTTTTTAGAAGATATGTATGCCGAAGGGCGTGAAGAAGTGATTCACGGACAATTCAATTTTGTCGCTATCGATGATAATGGTAAGCCAACCCCGTTATTTGAGCAGTAAAATTTTTCCCTCCATTTGCCTATAAACTATCTAGTTAGGTAAAATAAAAATATGCGCCCAATTATCCAACATTGAGCGCATATTATCGTTTTATTTCTCACAAATTAGGCAAACGCTAAGAATGGCGAGATGCACAATAAAATTCCAGTGAAAATAATCAAATATAAAGAGATGCCTTTATATTTGTGTAACATTGGCACTTTATACACCAAGTAAGCGGGAATTAAACAACCAACCATACCAAAAATTGGGCTACAAATTGATGTAAAACTGAGAACGGGTGCGTTAAGAATAATCGCCCCCCAAGCCAGTAGCACGGCAAATACCATGATACCGTTTTTTACCCATGTCTCATTAATACGCTCAACTGGCATCATGCGCTGAAGAATGTTCATCACAATCCCTTGAGTAGCTTCACGGAAGCCTAAGTAAACCCCAAAGAATGCCGTCATGACTGCAAAAATATTCAGCATTACGCTAACAACCGTAACCCATCCACCAGGGAAGAATTTTGCAGCGATAGCCAAAGCTGAAATATTCTGCTCATAAGCTTTCACTGCCTCTTCATGCCCCATTGCTAGCGTGAAGGAAACTGCATAGAAAAATACCGTGCAAAATAGAATAACAAACGCAATATTCATTGCTCGCAACGCTTTATAACGCGCAACTTCACGATTCACATTTTGGCTACGAAATGAAATAACCATTGGACTCAAGGTTTGAATAAACAAAATTGAGGTTAATGTAAAAGGCAGTGTAATAATTGCTTCCTTGAACAAACGTCCAACTGGCGGTAACGACCCCGCATTATAAAGATGCCACATTCCGACCATGGAAATCCCCAGAGCCGCGACGACAAATAATTTGGTTAGAACCATAAAACTGGATAGTTTAAATAGTAACTTTTCCCCACGAGAAGAAATGGCAACCAAAATGCAAATTAAAACTAATCCATACCAAGGGCTATCCGATAATAATCCCTCAGTGACACCGAAAGTTTGAAAATAAGAGGCACTATCATTGGTAATTGCAGTGGAATAAACAAACATCCAAATCACTAGCATGACAAAATAAAGAGCCCCTAAAAGCATTCCCCAGTTTTTACCTAAATACCCACTGATCACACTAGGGTAGTCTTTACATTCTGGAGACTCAGCCAACGTATTAATAAATAGTCGCTGAAATAAATACATTGCAGGATAACCGACAACAGAAGAGAGCAAGAAAACCCACAGTCCCATTAGCCCAACCTGTACAGGAAGAAATACAATACCAGCACCAATAGCCATACCGATACTCATGATCACCCAACCTACATCCGTACCATCAAACTTCGTTGCCACACGCCATTGTTCGTCAGTCATTCCTGCTCGTGATGCTGCGGTAGAGCCTTTTTTGTCGTTAAGATTATCTATCGTAGGAATCGTTGCCATAATTACTCACTTAATATTGTTGAACGCCTTAATGATAAAATTTATTGTTTTAGATGCGATTTAAGTGGTTATTTATTTCAATAACCTTAGTTATTTGCAGGCTATTATCATGAAGTCATCATAGAGGAAATACAGGAGAAAGATTATCTCTTTATTAGCCTATAAAACCCCACATTTAGAGAAAGTTTTTCTATTAAAAGAGCATTAAGATGGAAATATCTCTATCCAACGACATAAATAACGCCCAAGAAGAGTTTATCTTAAAAATTAGCGCAACCATTTGATTTATAATATATAAATAATTTAAATCCCTAAAAATCCTTATTAACAATTCCAACAATTGATTATTTATTTCGTGCTAAACATCACAAGAAAGCATAATTTCAAGCACAGTCATTACTAATAATTCTGTATTTTGTTCTAAATTTGTGAATTTTTGAAATTATTCACTACCTGTATTTTATATATAATATTTAATTCCCACGTTTTCATCTCAAGGCAAGTCGAAATCTATCCGATTAATCTAATTTATTAAAATTAAATTTGTTGTTATGTTATGTCGACAAGATTAGTGGTTTTTATAACATCCATAAAATGTGTAACTCACTCAAATGATTTGTATTTTTGGCAAGAGATTGATATTTGCTCGATATGACAGTAGAGTATCTTTATTCTTTAAGGGTTATAAAAAGTCATTACTTTTTCAATAATGCTATTTCTAGCTTATCTTGAAATAGGGATATTCATGGCCAACTTAAGACGAAAAAAAACCATGTTGCGGATAATCACATTTATATTTCTCTTTTTTTTCTCCATTAATTTAACTCTTGCTGCTGTACCACCAGAAACGATTAAACTTGTGGAGCAACAAGCTCAAAAAGGTGATTTAAAAGCTCAAGTCATGTTGGGAATTGGCTATTATTTAGGAAATGAAATTAAGCAAGATTATCCTAAAGCAAAAAAATGGCTAACCATGGCAGCAAACAAAGGTAATGCAGATGCCCAACTATTTTTGGGAGATATGTACCTTAATGGTAACGGGGTTGAAGCCAATTTTGAAACTGCCTATGGATGGATTGAAAAGTCTGCCAGCAAAGGTAATGTTGAAGCCATGAATTATATGGGACAATTCTACTACCAAGGTGTTGGTGTTAAGCAAAACTATATTGTCGCCTTTGAATGGTTCCAAAAAGCCGCTGAAAAAAAATTCCCTCCCGCTCAATATCAAGTTGGGAAAATGCTCCAAAATGGGGAAGGAACAGACTTTAATGAAAAGCTAGGTACTGAGTATATAGAAAAGGCCTGCAAGGGTGGACTAAAAGACGTTTGTTCGAAAAAATAATCCCTTTATTTTATTCTGATAAACGATAACTTCTGAGTATAAAGTTATCGTTTATACTTCACATATTCCCTTTTGAAATCATCAATAGCGTATTCTCGCTCACATTATTTGGCTCAAAAATTCTCTACTATTAATTTATTAACAATCAATTTAAAAACTGATTGAAATGAACTAAACTTATAATATAAAAGAAAAAAGGAGAAATTATGTACAATACAATTTTAGTTCCTATTGATGTTACCGAAGACGCGCTCACTCAAATGTTAGTTCCTCATGTTAACGCGATGCAAAAAATGAATAATGCCACAGTGCATTTTCTTGCCGTTACAGCCCCTATTTCAAATTATCTACGCTATGGCGGCACCATTTTGCCAAGTGATTTTCCGGATGATCAAAAACAGATTGAAATTATCCTTAATGAATTAAACGAGAAAATTAAGTTATTTTCTGTTCCTGCGGATAAAGTGCAAGCAACGGCAACTATCGGCTCCGTTAAAGATGAAATTTTAGCCATGGCAGAAGACATTAAAGCAGATGTGATTCTTCTTGGCTCTCGTCGACCAAGTATGTCGACTTATTTACTTGGATCGAACGCAGCCTCTGTAGTTCGCTATGCTAAAACCAGTGTTTTTGTAGTGCGTTAATTTGTTTTTTAAGTTTTTTACAAAACAAAAACCCTATTTAACATCTACAATGTTTACCTTAAATTTTTGTTACATTAAAAGGTAAAACCATACAATTTATAACCCCTAATCACCAATTTTTAAGGTAAATTAGAGGCTCATAAACATTTTCGTGAATTTTCACACCCTGCTCTTCTGGGCAGGGTTTTTTACCCCTACTCAAACATAAAATAGCCCACATACAGTGAGCTATCTACTTTGAAGTTAAATTTTCAGCCTAAATAACGATTACTGACTCAGTGCTGATTTCATGACTTTTTCAAAATCTTCCCATGCACAATAACCATTTTTATCAATTGGGCAATTTTTCAGCTCGAGTGTGACATGCTTCGGCGGTGTTTCGAGTGATAAATAAGCCGTATCCCTCAACTGGTTTGAAGATTGATAAACATATTCAATTTTCACATAGTCTTTGGCGTCTTGTTTATCCGTCCAGCGTTGGAATACTAACTTTCCGCCAATCGGTGTGTGTTCGTACTGCTCTGGTAACTGATAAGGTTTAAAATCCATCGCTGAAAGTACAGAGGCAATATTAGAATCATGTCCGACTAACAGAATGAATTTAGCTGTCTCACCTTTATTGACTGAAACAAAGCCTTTATTCATATAATTTAATAGAGGATGGGCCACATTTTTAGCAATAATTTTGGGTGAAAATAACGTTTCTTGGTAACCATTTTTCAGGGTATTCAGCTTTTTCCATTTATCATCAGTATTCACTAAGCCCCAAGCAACATCTTGGCTTGGAAAACCTTCATAATATTGTAAGTCAATCGCATCAACCGCTGAATTAGCCATCTTCAATGGACCGCTCACTCCTGGCTCTTTATCTTCTTCAATAATAAAACTATTTTTAGGCGTCGCTAGATTGCACAGTTTCTCTGTAGTACATTTTTTGGAATCTTTAATATTCAGCACGCTATCCAGTTCTTCATAGCCTGATTTTAAATTCAAACCTTTTAAATGTGCTTCCATCGCAGCAATCGCTTGCTTTTTAAATTCTGGAGAACCATTTGTCACAATCGGATTAAATACTGGATCCATCTTACCAATTTCGGGTTTGTGGTGAATATTTACCTTACAACCGGGAAATGCGCCGACGCTAAAAAATTGTGCCGTCGCAATAGTCCGTTGCAGACTATTTGAATAAACATAAATATCATCACTACTGGTAGGACAAAGTTCATCTGCAAACAGTTTTTTACTGTCCAACCACTCCCTAAAATAATGGCCCATATAAACTTCTAACGCACCACCCTTGGTTGTTAAATAGCCACTTTGAGCATCCCATCCCGGCCACTTTTTATTCGTTATCTCACTCAAGATCCCCGTATTCACGATAGGAGTACGTAAATTATGGCGACTCAATACTAAAACTTGGTTTAACTCCATATTTTTAGCATCGTCGGTATTCGCCAATGCAGGGGCCATCGGTGTTAATAATGCCGCCGATAAACAAACTGTTAGCATTTTAAATTTCATCAACCTACTCCTACCATTATTTATAGAGATATCGAATTTATAGAAATATTGAAAGAGTTATGAATAAGCTTCAATGTCCAACAAAGTATAGTGCTTATAAAAAATTCAGAAACATATCTTCTAATAATGAAGAAGTTATCTTTTTTTTCTGAGAGTAATATCCCAAAATTCCGCTAAAGCTAAATAGTCATCAAATATTGACATTATTCACTCATAAATTAAGATATTTCCTTCAAACAAGGATAGAATGTCATGAATATACAACCCGCCAGTGCATCACATTACGATGAGATTATTCACGTGTGGGAAGCCTCCGTTAGAGCGACTCATCATTTTTTACCCGAAGAAAATATAAAAGCGCTGAAAAAACCTATTAGAGAACAATATCTACCTCACCTTTCTATTTTTATCGCTTTAGATAATCAGCAAAAAATAATGGGCTTTTTAGGGACTGGGGAAAACCGCCTTGAAATGCTATTTATTGATCCTCATTACCAAGGGATAGGTATAGGTAAAAAACTTTTGCAATATGCAATTACTCAGCTTGGCATTAATGAACTCGATGTCAATGAACAGAATCCTCAAGCTGTTGGCTTCTATCAACATATGGGGTTTGTTCAATATGCTCGCTCAGAGATTGATGGGGAAGGAAATCCTTTTCCTCTATTACATATGAGACTCAGAAAATCATGAAAATATATAAGCTAGAAACTTCTCGTCTACGACTAAGTGGCTGGGAACAAAATGATATAAATTCGCTATATGAGCTCAATAGCTCTGCCGATGTTATGCGATATTTTCCTTCTATTCTCAATAAAGAACAAAATGCGCAATTCTTAACGACAGTGATGGATAAATTTGCCGAGCAAGGTGGTTGGGGCCTCTGGAAAATTGAATTAAAGGAATCAGGGGAATTTATTGGGTTTGTTGGTTTAAATATTCCAACAGCACAATTGCCTTTTTCACCTTGTGTAGAGCTAGGATGGCGCTTACTTCCTAAATTTTGGCGCTATGGCTATGCCACTGAAGCCGCTAGGGAAGTGATTAAATTTGCATTTGAGCAATTACATCTTGATGAATTAGTGGCTTTTACAACAGTAACCAATACCCCATCAGAAGGTGTGATGAAGAAGCTAGGTATGACGAAAGATACCTCAAACTTTATGCATCCCTTATTACCTCATGACCATCCTCTTGCCGAACACGTACTTTATCGATTAAAAAAGCCACTGTAGGTTCGCCACAGTGGCTTTATCAGCTAATTATCCCGTAGGAAGCTATTAACTTTTTTCTACTTCAGCCTTTGCTTCAGCTTTAGCTTCTTCTGCTTCAACTTCACGATACCAGCGTGGGTGGTGCTTTTTAGCCCAACGACGGCTGACTTTACCTTCAATCATTCCATCAATAGAACCTTTCACCCAAAATGCCATATACATATGAATAAGAATGGCGTGGATCAGAATGATGGCGGCTAATGCATGGACGAGAATACTCCAGCGCACCATCCACATTGGGAATAAATGCGCAAAATAAGGACGCCACATGATGATGCCGGTAATCAAGAGTACAAAAATCATACTCATGATACTCCAGAACATCATTTTTTGACCTGCATTGTACTTACCAACATCAGCGACGTTATGTTCGTTACCTTTGAGAACTTCAACAATATTCAAGATCCATGGAACATCTTTTCTGTCGGGAATATTGTGTTTCACAAAACGGACAAACATAAACATCAGCACCACGAAAATCAGTACACCAAAAAATGGATGCAGAATTCGCCCCATTTGCGGGGTACCAAATGTTTCGGTTAGCCACTTTAAAGTTGGGAAAAACAGTGCGATACCAGACAAAGCAACCAAGAAAAAGCTGATGACAACAGTCCAGTGGCACGCTCGGTCAACAAATTTAGTCCGAACGATCATTTTGCTCTTTTTACTCATGGTCATCTTTCTCCTCTTCATCATCCACTTCTTTGTTCGGCCCGACTCCCACATAATGGAAAATGAGACCGGCAAATGTGGCTATAAAGCCCACAACTGACAGTGGTTTCAACACGCTCTGCCACAAATTAATTGGGGTATCAATTTGAGGGTCTTTTGGCAGTCCATGATAAAGTTGAGGTTTATCAGCATGATGAAGTACATATACCACATGCGTTCCGCCAACACCTTCAGGATCATAAATTCCGGCTTGGGCATAACCACGTTTTTGCAGTTTTCCAACTCGCTCAGCACCGTACTCCAACATCTCTTTTTTGGTACCAAAACGAATTGCACCTGTTGGACAAGTCTTCACACAGGCAGGCTCTTGCCCTACCGCAACGCGGTCAACACACAAAGTACATTTGTACACACGATTATCTTTTGGATTTAATCGAGGAACGTTAAATGGGCATCCCGCAATACAGTAACCACAGCCAATACAGTGTTCAGATTGGAAATCCACGATACCGTTGGCATATTGAATTATCGCGCCCGCAGATGGGCACGATTTCAAACAACCAGGATCAGCACAGTGCATACAGCCATCTTTACGGATTAACCATTCCAGCTTGCCTTGTTCACTCACTTCGCTGAAACGCATCACCGTCCAAGATTTCGCACTTAAATCTGTCGGGTTATCGTAAACACCAACACAGTGCCCTACTTCATCACGAATGTCGTTCCATTCGGAACATGCTACCTGACAAGCTTTACAACCAATACAGGATGACACATCAATGAGCTTACAGACTTCAAATTTATCGTCACGCGCCTGTGGTGGAGGCGTAATGCTGTTGGTCGCGGAACGTTTAATAATGTCTTGAGATTGCATGGACATAGTTCCCTCCCTTACGCCTTCTCAATGTTAACTAAAAACGCTTTATACTCAGGAGTCTGAGAGTTAGCGTCGCCCACGGATGGCGTTAACGTGTTTGTAATGAAGCCTTTTTGAGTGACACCTTCAAAGCCCCAGTGAATAGGTAACCCTACCGTTTCAATAGGTTTACCATCAACCATCAGAGTTTGCAGACGAGGAGTCACCACGGCTACCGCTTTAATGAAACCTCGCTTGCTGCTCACTTTCACTTTGTCACCCAGTGCAATGCCTTTCGCTTTCGCTAAAGTTTCACTGATTTCCACAAACTGTTCTGGCTGAGCAATCGCATTTAAAAGTGCATGTTTAGTCCAAGTATGGAAATGCTCCGTTAAGCGATAAGTTGTTCCCACATAAGGGAACTCTTTATGGTCACCAAGACGCTGCTTGTCTTCCTCAAATATTCTCGCCGCCGGGTTAGAAACCACATTTGGATGTAATGGGTTAGTTCCTAATGGTGTTTCAAATGGCTCATAATGTTCAGGGAATGGACCTTCAGCCATTTTATCAATAGCAAATAGACGACCTAAGCCCTCTGGCTGCATGATAAAAGGACTAGTACCCACTTCTGGCGCAGATGCGTTGAAGTCAGGTACATCATTTCCAACCCATTTTTTACCGTTCCACTCAATCAAGACCAAATCTTTATTCCACGGCTTACCTTTGGTATCGCAAGAAGCACGGTTATAGATCACTCGACGGTTTAATGGCCATGCCCACGCCCAGCCTAATGTATTACCAATCCCCGATGGGTCGCTGTTATCGCGATTTGCCATCTGGTTGCCTTTCTCTGTCCAGCTACCGGTATAGATCCAGCAAGACGATGCGGTTGAACCATCTGCACGCAAGAGAGCAAATGAGTTCAGCAATTCACCTTTCTTCGCTTGTAAGTTGCCATCTGCATCATACAAGTCGACCAGAGCAATCCCGTTATTTTCTTTCGCGACTTCTTCCGATTCCGGATGGAATTGGCGCTTATAATTCCAACGCATTTGCATCAGTGGTTCACTACCTTTACCACCTTCTTGCTCATACATTTCGCGGATTTTATGTAGGATCCCCGTCAGAATTTGTCCATCGTTACGGGCTTCGCCTGGCGCATCTGCCGCTTTCCAGTGCCATTGTAACCAGCGTCCAGAGTTGGCAATTGACCCGTCTTCCTCAGCGAAGCAAGTTGAAGGTAAACGGAAAACTTCGGTTTGAATGGATGCAGGATCCACATCATTCATTTCACCGTGGTTTTGCCAGAAACTCGCTGTTTCGGTGGTCAATGGATCGATGGTGATTAAGTATTTGAGTTTACTTAAGCAGCTAACAACCTTATTTTTGTCTGGGAATGATGCCACTGGGTTAAAGCCTTGGCAGATATAACCGTTGACTTTATTTTTGCTCATCATGTCAAAATACTTCATGACATCATAAGCTTGATCCCATTTCGGTAACCAATCATATCCCCATTGGTTTTCAGCTTGCGCCGCATCCCCATAGAAAGATTTCATCAGACTGACGAAGAATTTCGGGTAATTGCTCCAGTAGTTCACCTGATTGGGTAACGTGGCTTTCGGTGTATTCGCGGCCAAATAGCTCTCGATATCCAACTGTTTTTCAGATGGTAGAGTCAAGTATCCCGGCAAGCTAGTTGATAGCAAACCTAAGTCGGTTAAGCCTTGAATATTTGAGTGTCCACGTAAGGCATTCACCCCACCGCCGCAGATACCCATATTCCCCAACAACAATTGGATCATTGCCATGGTACGAATATTTTGAGCACCAACTGTATGTTGAGTCCAACCTAACGCGTATAGGAAAGTTCCTGCCTTATCTGCTGCGCTGGTGGTCGCAAGAATTTCACACACTTTAAGAAAGTCTGCTTTTGGCGTACCACAAATATTCTCAACAACATCAGGTGTATAACGAGAAACGTGTTTTCTTAAGAGGTTCCAAACACAGCGTGGGTTTTGCAGCGTGTCATCTCTAAGTGCATAACCATTCTCATCAAATTGATAGTTCCACGTAGTTTTGTCATAACGACGTTTTTCAGGGTCATAGCCACTAAATAAGCCATCATTAAATTCAAAATCATCCCTGACAATTAATGCCGCATTGGTATAATTATAAACGTATTCAGCATTTATTTTATTGTTTTCAATAAGATAAAGTAGAACGCCAGATAAGAATGTTATATCTGTTCCTGAGCGAATAGGAACATAGTGGTCAGCAACTGATGCGGTACGCGTAAAACGCGGGTCAACCACAATCAACGTTGCATCATTATTGTTTTTCGCTTCAATAGCCCAACGGAATCCGACAGGGTGAGCTTCAGCAGCATTACCCCCCATCACCATAATCACATTGGCATTTTTAATATCAACCCAGTGGTTGGTCATCGCACCGCGACCAAATGTTGGAGCAAGACTTGCTACCGTTGGTCCGTGTCAGACTCGCGCTTGGTTATCGACCGCTAACATACCGAGCGATCGAGCGAATTTTTGAGTTAACATTCCCGTTTCGTTACTCGCAGCAGATGCACAGAGCATCCCTGTCGACAACCAACGGTTTACCGTCGTGCCTTGCTCATTTTTTTCAATAAAGTTGGCATCACGGTCATCTTTCATGAGTCGAGCAATGCGGGTAAAGGCATCATCCCAACTGATTCGTTCCCATTTATTCGAGCCGGGGGCACGATACTCAGGATAACGCAAACGACTCTCACTGCGAATATAGTCGAGTAATCCAGCACCTTTAGGGCATAAAGCACCTCGGTTCACTGGATGATCTGCATCTCCCTCTACATGGAATATTGCAGATCTGGCGTTCATTGCGCCGTCACCCATACTATAAATTAATAATCCACAACCAACAGAACAGTAGGTACAAGTATTACGGGTCTCTTTAGACCGAAGTAATTTATTTTCACGTACATTAGCCATTGCCATTCCTGGCATAAAACCTAACGCAGCTACAGTTGTACCTGCCATCCCGCCGGCGCAGATTTTAAAAAACTTTCTGCGACTGACGTTCATTATTAGCCTCTTTTTATTGTTTGTATAATCGCGGAAAGAATATCAGTCAGTTGTAATCAGATATTGCCTAAAATCAATGAAAGTGAAGATAAAGGTTAATTAATATTAACTGAGTAGTTAAACATCAATTAAAATTACTACTTTATGGGTAATTATTGTTAAATTGATTCAGATCAAATTAAGGGATATTTAGATTAAGAAAGATAATATTGGATTAATAATCAATATAGGTACACTTTAACAAATTTAAATTAATAAAAATAATATTGTTATATTGTGGTATATACCTATTTCACCATAACAAATAATATAATTTATGTTTTACAGTAGATTTTTAATAGGCTCTTATTGAATAACTATTTATATTATTTCCAGCCACTAATAATAATACCGGCGCCCAGTAAGACAACCAGTGCACCAATCCAATCTGTAGTCGCTAACGTGACACCATCGACGAATCGCAACCAAATTAATGCGGTCACAATATAAATACCACCATAGGTAGCATATACTCGTCCGCTGGCCTCAGGATGTAGCGTCAATAGCCACACAAACAGCATTAAGCTCAGAATAGCCGGTAATAATAACCATGGGCTACCCTGCTTTTTCATCCATAAATAAGGAAAGTAGCAGCCAGCAATTTCAGCAATGGCCGTGATAATAAATAATCCAATAATCTTTATAGGCATAATTTTTATTTTTTAATAGGTCATCATTATATTCGCCACCCTAATTTGGGTGGCATATTCAGTTAGGCTGACTTCACAAGTAACAATGAAATTCGCCGTGCAATAGGTAAAACGAATAAGACTGTTGGAAAAGCAATGAACCACGAAATTCCCCAGGAACTGATCCACGGCGAAAATATCTCAGAAGTAAAACCGAGCGCCCGGATTGTACTGATTAATGAAACAATACCGCTCATTACCAGAGATAAAAAGAAGGGAACAAGAAAAAACATTGCTCTGACAGGAAGTTTAGGAATACCTAAAACATAATTACGATCTTGATACGACATAAAGACTCCATAGATAAACGCATACACAACAGCATATAACTGTTGATGTAACAAAGTTATATGCGTTGATTAACGTAAACGCTTACGAGTCTTTAAGACTAATGAGAATCATTCTAATCTTTATGTTATTTTTGTCAATAGCGATTTAACATTAGTTCCATTTTTTGCATTTTATCTCGGCATCTTATTTTAAAAAATGATTTCTCGTTAAGATGCACGACATAATAAACATAAATAAGACAATGTTCTTTAAACTCACATTAGTATGCGAGAAAAAGAAAGGTCACATAGAACCTTTCTTACCAAACAATAATAATTTATTTCTTGGTTGCTAAAATCACACTAGATGCTTTCACAATGGCAGTAACTTTACTTCCTGCTGATAATTTCATTTCATCCACACTGTTGTTAGTGACAACAGCAGATAACTGAGTGCCCGCATTAGTTTTAATATGAACAACCGCATTGACACTACCTGTTTCGATAGACTCTACTCGCCCATTAAATTGGTTACGCGCAGAAAACAGATATTCATTTTCATCCGAAACTAAAACTACCCATGGTGCTTTAATAATAGCGACTGCGCGTTTGCCTTTTTCTAATCCAAGTAATTGAGTACTATTTTTAGTAATCACCGCTGAAATGGTTTCCCCATTCCCTAGATTTAAAACAACCTCATCATTTACTGCGCCAGCTACTACGGATTCCACAATACCGGCAAGCTGATTACGAGCTGAAATTGACATACGAAACCTCATGTTATGGGAAATTACAATAAGTGATGATAGTAATTCAGATGATGTGATTCAATTGACTGGATCATATTATCGGAATAAATCCGATAATTAATTTTAACAAGGTCCCGTCATACAACCTATCATCATAAAGGGAATTATAATTGGCAATATTAGCCCCACACCAATGCCCTGAAAATCATTATGTTCCTCCCCTTTTTTTACTTGTTTAATTCTAATTTCTATAGGATTTGGCAGTCGATATTGCTCAGGCAAGGTATTTGGTTGTGTTATAAAATGTCCATCCGCATTGAACCCTACTGTTGTAATACCTTCAGATGTATGACTTCGGTCATGATATTTGCTAAACAACTGTTTCTTAGCTTTAATTTTTTCTTCTGGAATATAATTAACATATGTTGCATATACGGTATCATCTATGCTTGATTGAAGAAAAGTAATGCTAACCCCACTAATATCATCCTGAAATTCTGCCAAAAATTCGGCATAAATTTTAAATTGTTTTTTAGCCTTTTCATCTATGAATAAATACGTAGTATCTTGAGATTCTGCAATGATGCCTAACTGACCATCTGACTTTATCTTTATGACCATTTCCTTTTCAGGTAATATTCTTGAAGGCTCAGAGGTACATCCTGAAATAAACGCAATAAGAATGAAAATAAAAAATTTCATAGCTACCAATACCTTATAATAATTAGTATTTAATTAAAGTATCTTCACTCAACTTCATTTTTAACCAAAATTTTTGCTGGCATAGGCTAAAAAATTCTTTTCGTACTGGCAAGATTGGCTCCCCATTTGTTTTAATCACCTCCCATATAATCCAATGTTCTGGGCATTGACTATCACATTCAGCAATATTTAATTCAGTTTCTTCTAGGCATTGTAAAATGACGCCATTTTGAAATTGCCATTTACGAATCCTTTGATTAACTTCAGAAAGTGCATCTTTATTATTTTCATCTAAAATCAGGTGACAAATTTTACTATGGCTGATGGCCTGTAAGATGTATTTTGCTAGCATTTTTGAAACTGCCTACTGAAGCTAAAAATGTTCTCAATGGTAATATTATTGAATGACTCTTACAAATCAGTATTACTCTTAATATGATTAACACCCCAAAATTTAGGTGATTTTTTCATTTTAAAAATTGCAATTAATTTATTTACACAAATGAAATAAGATTCACTTTCTTACAGACTGTTATATTTTTATTCGGTATGATTAACCTGAATAACATATTATGTAGTTTAAGCCCATCGAACGGTGGGCTATTTTTTTATCATTATATCGACTTAATAATAAAAAAACTGCCAGATATAAATAAGATAATGTCAATCAATAATGTAGAGACTTTTTCCGATAACCTGAAGACTAAATGTTTACTCATCACAGTACCAACTGAAATACCTAGCCCTAACAAAACTCCTTTTATCACAATTGTCATTGGTAATGCCCCCTGTGCTGCAAATGTGGTTATCTTACTGGAGTAAAGCAGTAACGCACTCGCCGCTTCAGAACCTAAAAATGCGCCCTTTCTCAGTCCATAAGAAACAAAAACAGGCACACTTAATGGCCCCGTAGACATCACAATCCCAGTCAAAATACCGATAATCCCCCCACAAAACCCAACTTGAGGCAGCGAAATTCTATACTCAAAATGATCCATTAATCGCTTCAATGGGACAACACATAAAAAAAATACCCCCAATAGCAGGTCAATAAGCGTAGACTGGAATATAAGCAATAAATATGCTCCAATCGCCGCACACGGTACGCCCGTCACTGAATAAACAAGCGTGACTTTCCAATCCACTTGTCGCCACCAAACAAAAAATCGCGAAAGATTACCAATAACTGCGGCAAGTGCCATAACCTGTATTGCTGGTTTGGGCCCATAAGCTTGAACTAATAAAGGCAATAACAACAATGATGAGCCTGTCCCAGTCACCCCACTAATCACCCCAGCCACCACCGCGGTTATAATGATAATAATTTCACCTGTTAGCATGCTATATCAACTCTGTTTATTTATGTTTAGAGTGATTTTATTTAGCTAGAAAAAATCATACAATCGATTAAAAATCACGATATATGATAGAAAAACTCACAAATGAAACGAAATAATATTCCACCACTAAATGCCTTGCGTATATTTGATATTGCTGCAAAATCCCACAGCCTTTCAGAAGCAGCTCATGAGCTGGGATTAACCCATGGTGCAGTGAGTCGTCAAATCAAGCTGTTAGAGGATTGGTTGGGGCAAAGTTTATTTATTCGTGATGGGCAACGATTAGTCGCAACAGAGTATGCTAAATATTATGCAGCTGAAATTAGTTCGGCTTTTGATCTTATTGGAGATGCAACAATACGCTTTGGTAAATCTCCCACAGCGAAAGTTATCCGTATCAATGCTCAAACAACGCTTGCCAGCCGATGGTTAATTCCTTTGTTACCTAAATTCTATGAACAATATCCTAAAATTGAAATCGCAATTGAAACCTCAGATACTGATACTCAACTAACTCAATTTGGTTTTGACATCTTAATTCGGCGAGATTCCATGAATAAGCTTCCATGGGCACATTTCAGAAAAATTAGCTTATTCCAAGAAAAATTGACACTGATTGCCTCTCCTGAATTATTAAAATCAACCCCGTTAATCTCATTAAATGACTTAGAGAAACACATTATTATAAGTTCTAAAACGCGTAATGGTGAATGGGAAAATTGGTTAGAAAAGGCAGGCGTTAAGGAATTGACGCCTTTGCATTATCAGCGATTTGATCATTTCCATATTTGTTTACAGGCTGTTATTGATGGATTGGGTGTTTGTATCGGTGGAATGCCAACACTTACCAATGCACTAAACAAGGGATTAATTGATATACCACTGCCCATCAATATCCCCGGCAGTCATTACTCTATGTGGATACCACCAAATGCTGAAAGACCGATAGAACTCGAAATTGTCCTTGATTGGTTACAAGCTGAGGCTCAATCATCAAACCATCTAAAATAAAAAACCCTCCGTGAAGAGGGTTCTATTTCAATTTATTCAGTCAAAAAATTAAAATCTGTACAAACTAAATGGTTTAGCATCGATAACAGGCGCTTTGCCAAGTAACAGATCCGCAGTAATTTCTGCCGATACTGGGCTTTCGGTCATACCCCAACCTGTCGCGGTATTGATAACTAAGCCCGGATATTCTTTCACTTCAGAAATGATAGGGTTTTCATCCGGCGCAATCGCCATTGCACCACTCCACTGATCAATTAACTGAGAATCCTTAAATGCTGGGAATTCAGTTTTTAATTTTTCCAGAGAAGCATTTAACTCTGGAAGATCAGGCAGTGCTGTCATATCACGATTTTTCTCGAATGGTGAAACCTCATCCAGTTTCCAGCTTGTTGGCTGCATGAATGAATCGATCAATTGTTCGTTCAATGAAATATGTACAGGGAAATCAGGCATACCTAACAGTGGCAGATATTTATAACCATAGGTAAAGGATTCTTTCACGACTGGAGCGACAATCACGCGTGGAGAAGTGGCATAGGTTCCATCGGCTTGTTCACGGAAGTAAATATTTCCCGGTAAAGCAACGTTTCCACCCGGTGCATTAGGCGCCGCACCAATTAATTGTTGAGATTGATAAGCGGGTAATGTTGGAACATCCACGCCAAGATTCTGCATAAACAGACGAGACCAAACACCACCAGCAACGACCACTTGAGATGTTTTGATCGCACCTTTTTCTGTTACAACGTCAGAGATGACACCAGCCTGAGTTTCTAGGCCTCTTGCTGCGCAATTAGTATAAATTTTAACGCCAATTTTCTTCGCGTAATCAGCCATAATGAAAGTGGTGATTTCGGCATCTAAGCTACCAGAGTCTTCTTCAAATCCTGCAATTTTCCACTCTGATTTAGCACCGCGTAAGCGCTGATCCAGCTCATTTCCTTCAATGATACGGGTTTTGAATGGAATATCTGAACCAACGTTTTTACTTCTTTCGTCAATCCATTTTCTTGCGTTAACCAAATCTTCTTCATTTTGGGGAACTTCAACGCGACCTTGGGTACGGTAGCTAGTATCAGCGCCAACTTTTGCATTCATTTCACGCCAGCGGTGTTTTCCTAAATGATGCAGCAAGAATGTTTCATCAGGCATTTTATAGGTGATCGCCTGACCATAGAAACGGGAAGACTGTTCACCTGCAATATTGCCTTTTTCAACAATAACAACCGACAATCCTCTTTCAACAAGATTAATGGCCGTCATAATGCCTAAAATACCCGCGCCAATAACCACAACATCTGCTTGCTGTGGTAATAATCCAGCGGTTCCTTCAACAAACCCGACTCTTGGCTTGCCCGGAACAAATCGTCCTTCACGCGTTAACATTGGCGTTAAAATTCCAGCACCAGCCGCTACTGCGACCACAGAGCCACCAATAATAAATTTTCTTCTACTTATTGCCATTTTGAAACCACCCTAATTTACACAAAAAATAATTACATTTTAAATAATCAACTTATTTTATAATGATATGTTAATTATTAGTAAACTATTAGTAAAGTTATTTAATTATATTAGAATGGAATTTAAGACTGAGAAATTCATAGATATAGGATCTATATCTATTTATGGCTTTTTATTGAATAGTTATTCAGTTGATAAGGTTGTTTGACAAAAAACCAATCAATAGCGAAGAGTTTTAAGATAGTGATAGCTTCAGATAGATAAGCAATATCTGATAGGAAATTTGTTATTTATAACAGTGATTTGATATCGGATTTGAATAATTAAGAATGGTAACTATCAAGTTAGTGGAATTGATTATATTGAAGACAGGCCTGTTGAGCAGATGACTATTTAAGCTTCGTGAGATTTAGATTTTGTTAGAATGCTTGATTTAATTAGAATTGGAATACTTGGGAAGATGTTACTAGAAGTGAAGATGGCGGAGGAGGAGAGATTCGAACTCTCGGATGGTTTCCCATCGGCGGTTTTCAAGACCGCTGCCTTCAGCCGCTCGGCCACCCCTCCGCAATGACGTGCACTATAATCATCTGAGCTTTCAATGTAAACCCCTAATTCGGTCGTTCGCTTTAAAAATATACTCAGACGTGTTTAATGGGCGAAATTATCAACATCTATGACTGTTTTCATGCGCGATACTTGGGTTATTGCTTATTTTTTGCTAAATTTACTGCCTACTTTTGTTTGGATTGAAATAAGCATGTTGGTTTTTAATAATCAAGAAATTGAGACAGACCCTCAAGGCTACCTACTTGATAGCCAACAGTGGAGTGAAGCGTTGATTCCTTTACTTGCTGAACAGGAAGAGATCGAAATTACAGATGAGCATTTAGAAATTATTCGCTTTGTTCGGGCATTTTATTTGGAATTTAATACTTCCCCTGCCATCAGAATGTTAGTCAAGGCAGTATCCCAACAGTTTGGGGAAGAAAAAGGGAACAGTCGTTATTTATATCGACTATTCCCTAAAGGACCGGCAAAGCAAGCGACAAAGCTTGCGGGTCTCCCTAAGCCCGTAAAATGCATTTAATTCTTCAGTAATCAGCTAATAGCGGACAGAAAAGTCCGCTATTGGTTCTGTTTGCCAAGTTTCTGCAAAATAGTGATCGATTTTTGCACCCGGAGGCCCACCAGCCTTCAGCCAATCATCTACAAAATCAATATCCTGCTCCGACCCATAAATGGCTAATTGCACACTGCCATCATCACGATTACAAACAAAACCTTTGATGCCGTTTTGATTCGCCCAATGAAAGGTTTGGTAACGGAAGCCAACCCCTTGAACTCGCCCATAAATATAGAAAGAACGACCTGATGCTGCCATGTTAGCCTCCGATGTCATCACTTAATCTATTAAAATCTCTGGTAATAAGTTGTTTTTTCTTCATTCAGCAGATAATCTGATAATTGAGGCACTGCTTTTCGTTATTACCTAAAGACAGTGTATTGCGTTATTGGTAATTGTCCATACATTGGCTTGAAAACGCACAGCACTGCCCATATGTAGTTTACAGTACAAGCAAGGCTTTTTAAGGAGGTCGCTATGATGATCACCAGTAAATATGGAATCGGGCAACAAGTCAGACATAAACTTCTCGGCTACCTAGGGGTAGTTGTTGATGTTGACCCTGAGTACTCCCTCGACCAACCACATGATGATGATATTGCATCTAATAGTACATTACGCGATCTGCCTTGGTATCACGTTGTCATGGAAGATGATAATGGGGAAGCTGTTCATACTTACTTAGCTGAAGCACAAATTACTTATGAGATGACCGATGATCATCCGGAGCAACCCTCCATGGATGAACTGGCTGAATCCATAAGGTCCCAGTTACAAGCTCCGCGTCTACGCAATTAATCATGAACGCAACCAGTAAAGCAGCAAATAAGCTGCTTTATTTTTATAAGCGTGAAAACTCAATTACTTTTCAAGACCTAAAGCAGGGATTTCTTGCTTTGGACACTTGTCCATTACACATTTAAGCCCTGCATCAAGTGCAATCCTCTGAGCTTCTTCACTAATGACGCCTTTTTGTAACCACAAAACTTTCGCTTTAATTGCAGCAGCCTCTTGAGCTACGCCAACTGCGGCTTCAGCATTACGAAAGACATCGACCATATCAATAGGATAAGGAATATCGCTAAGCTGCCCGTAGACTAACTGCCCAAATAATTGCTGTCCGGCTAATTTAGGGCTAACAGGAATAACTTGATAACCTTGATGAATTAAATATTCCATGACTTCATAACTTGGTCGGTCCTTTCGGTCACTCGCGCCAACTAATGCAATGGTCTTTATACTCGTTAGTATTTCAGCAATTTCTTGATCTCTCATCAAAATATCTCCCAAAACCTGTAAACTATTCATATGCATTATGATATATGTTGTATATCAATACTCACTCAATTTTTGCAGATACGTGACACCAATCTTGTTTAAGGGAACACCATGGAATCTACAACTCGTCAAATCGCGGCGTCAAAAAATATTGCCTTAGTGGCTCATGACCATTGCAAATCATCACTCTTGGACTGGGTTCAAAAAAATAAAAACCGGTTGGAATCTCACGAGTTATTTGCAACTGGTACGACAGGCACATTAATTAATAAAAATACTGGGCTCCCTGTCACAGGCATGCTTAGTGGTCCAATGGGGGGCGACCAACAAATTGGTTCTATGATTGCCGAGAAAAAAATTGATTTATTAATTTTCTTTTGGGATCCATTAAATGCTGTTCCACACGATCCTGATGTCAAAGCACTTTTACGCTTAGCTACCGTCTGGAATATTCCTGTGGCAACCAACCCAGCGACCGCTGACTTTCTAATTACGTCACCTTATTTTGATAGTGAAATTGACATTGTCATTCCTGACTATCAACGTTATTTAGACAATCGTACTCGTTAATTTGCAATTCAATATCATGTGCCAAATAAACACCAAATGGCACATGATAATTTCAACCACTATGGTTTCTTCTGTTTTGGTACACCCATTTGCAGAAGTTCATCAATAAATTCGGATGGATTCTCTGGATTATATAATAGCCATGCCTGCTGTTTGGCTCGCGTTAGTGCAACATATAACAGTCGCCGTTCTTCAGCGTGGGCAAAATTTTCGGGTTTCGGCAGTAAAGCCTCTTCGATGATTGACTCCCTTGCTGGGGCTGGAAATCCGTCCTTCCCACTATTTAGTCCACAAATAATGACATAATCCGCTTGTTGCCCTTTGGATGCATGCATAGTCATAAACTGGATATTAAGTTTTGGCCAACGAGTAGCTGCTTTATTAAGGACTTCTGGTTTTAAGTAATGAAAGCGCGCCAAAATTAAAATATTTTCATCTTCAAGCACATAGCCACTCATTTTATCCAGCAAACGCTCCAATGCCTCTTCATACAGCAAAACAACCGATTTTTTATTTCCTTTTGTTAAGCTATTTAACGGTTTATCTAACTGGCTTGGGTTTTGCAACACAAAATGATTGGCAATATCTCCAATACGTTCATTAAAGCGGTATGTTGTATCTAATGCACATATCTCTCCCTCACCAAAATTATTCTGGAATGAGGTCGTTAGATTAAGTTCAGCGCCACTAAATCGATAAATAGCCTGCCAATCATCCCCCACCGCAAATAGTGCAGTTCGTTTATTTTGTTGACGCAATGCTTGTAATAGCTTGGCTCTTAATGGAGAAATATCTTGAAATTCATCGACTAAAATATGCTTCCATGGACTAATAAATCGCCCTTTTTCAATGAGATTGACAGCCTGATGAATTAAACCTGAAAAATCAATCGCACCTTCATCTTTTAATGCACTTTTCCATGCTTTTAATAGAGGCGCCATCAGCCGAATTCGTTTTTGGAATAATTCACGAATGTCTTCAGCCGTATTATCAATCATCTCTTTTTGGCTTCCACCGTGCATCCGCATTAAACTTAACCAACGCTCTATACGTGGTAATACCTTACGGCTAATTTTTTCATCGTGCCAAAATTCACCATCAGGAATAGTCCATTGCAGTTCATCCGATAGCCATTCACGCCAACCTTTCGCCTGTGCTTTCTTGCTTGAACATTGCTCTCGCCATTCCGTTAATAATAAAGATTGGCGTTTTGAAGAGTCCGTTTCCAACTCACTGATCACTGGCGATTTATTGCTTCCTTCGCGAATGATGTGTAATGCTAAAGCATGAAAAGTTTTTGCTTCAATCTCCACTTGCTGTAAACGAGACTGAATTCGCTCATTCATCTCTTCAGCTGCTTTACGCCCAAAAGCTAACAATAATATCTGCTCAGGTTTTGCCAAGCCTCGTAATAAAAGCCAGCCTGCTCTTGCCACTAATACCGAGGTTTTTCCACTTCCCGCTCCAGCTAATACCAAAACGTTATCTTCACCATTAATGACTGATAGCGACTGAGAATTATTAAGCGGAGACGATTCTATATGTTGAAAGAAATCAGAGTAATGAGTTAAAACCGATTCGCACCATTGTTGATTATTTTGGTGGCGACATTGCTCGCTATTATTTAACCATTGGCGACAGAATTGATAATGTTCAGCACAATTGTCAAATTGTGGAATTCGAGCCAAAGGTAGAGGAAGAGATGCAAATTGTTGCGTAATTTTTTCTTTGATTATGTTGAGATCATGCAGACTTAACCATGAATCTTGCTGTGTTTGTTGTAAAATTGATTGCGCTAATGGGGTCAATACTTGCGCACTCACCTCGCTCATTTCGGCACTCCACTGCTGCCATTTTTCATTCAAAAAACGGTAAAAGTGTTGAGTTTGCTTCCATTCAGTGCCATGTAAGCGCACAACTTGTTCATTGATAATCTCAAATTCCAACTCCCCCCAAACGATCCCTCGCTTACAACGAATATCAATTAATTCATTGAATGGGATGAGATATTTGTGGTTATCACCACTAACTTCGATGCCTGCATTCAGTAAGCGAACCCGATTATAGGGATGCTGAGCCAGGCGCTGTCCAATCTGTGTCGATTTCAGTTCCATACGTTCTGCACCTGAGTAAATCATTTGTGAAAATAATCAAAGCATAATTGCTAATAGTTTTTTATTCTACGTAAACACGTTATTCTATGTAGTTAGGGATTTGTTTCACCATTGAGGTATTTTGTGCTAACGCTGCTGACGAGTTATCGCCGTGTGCTATATAACAGCCATATTCTATATTATATCCGAATACTAATAGCTCTGACAGGCACCACCTTGGTTCCATGGCTATTAGGGCTAGAGCCAAAAGTGACCATCCCTTTAACGTTAGGGGTCGTTGCTGCTGCACTCACAGATCTAGATGATAGACTAACAGGTAGAATAAAGAATTTAATTATCACGCTATTTTGTTTTTTTATCGCCTCAGTTTCTATTGAACTGCTCTTTCCTTATCCTCTGTTTTTCTTTTTGGGATTAGCAGTTTCCACCTGTGGATTTATTCTGCTCGGAGCTCTTGGCCAACGATATGCAACTATCGCGTTTGGTGCATTGCTGATCGCTATCTACACCATGTTGGGCGTACCCATATTTGAGACTTGGTATCAACAGCCTATCTTATTGCTGACAGGCGCAATTTGGTTCAACATTTTAACGCTCATTGGTCATATCCTATTTCCAGTTCGTCCACTGCAGGATGCGATAGCACAATGTTACCAACAGTTATCCGCTTATCTTGATGCAAAAGCTAACTTATTTGACCCTGATCTAGAAGATGACTACCAGCAATCTATCTATGATTTAGCGCTCGTGAATAGCACCCTTATCAGCACAATGAATCAAGCTAAAATATCACTATTAAGTCGTTTGAAAGGTGACAGAGGGCAAAAAGGCACCCGTACTACATTACAATATTATTTTGTTGCCCAAGATATTCATGAACGAGCTAGCTCATCCCATATACAGTATCAACAATTAAGTCGACGCTTACGTCACTGCGATATTCTATTTCGATTTCAACGCTTAATGACGATGCAAGCTAGAGCATGCCAGCAAATCGCACAGTCCGTTTTATGGCGCAAACAGTATCAACACAATCCACGTTTTGAACGCACTTTTGCTTATATTGAAAATTCATTACAACTATTACAAAAGCAATCACCTGAATTACATGAAATTAAGGCTCTGCGGAATCTACTCAATAATTTGAAAGGAATTGACGTCCAGCTAAAAGGACTGAGTTTAGGGCAAATTGAATGGCAGCAAAACAGTAAGCAAATTGAGCAACTTTCAGATGAGTCCCTGTCTGGTTTTAGGGATATAGTCACACGGATTAAACATCACCTGACACCAAAATCATCACTATTTCGCCATGCGGTCAGGATGTCAGTATTGCTATGCACAGGCTACGCCATCATTCAGTTATTTAATATTGAAAAAGGATATTGGATATTACTGACTAGCCTGTTTGTTTGTCAGCCAAACTATAGTGCGACTAAACGGCGACTTGCTATGCGGATTGTTGGTACCCTATTAGGTATTCTAATTGGATTACCACTTCTGAATATTGTTCCTTCCATCGAAGGTCAGTTAGCCTTAATCGTGGTCAGCGGTTTGTTATTTTTTATGTTTCGTAGCAGCCAATATGCACAAGCAACCCTATTCATTACCTTGCTGGTTTTATTTTGCTTCAATTTGCTGGGTGAAGGATTTGACGTCGCTCTTCCAAGAGTCATTGATACTCTTATTGGCTGTTTTATTGCATTACTTGCCGTGAGCTTTATCTGGCCCGATTGGAAATTTCGACAATTACCCCAAGTTGTACAAAAAACCATGGACAGTAACTGCCGCTATCTAGATGCCATTTTACAACAATATTACCAAGGAAAAGACAATAGCTTGGAATACCGTGTTGCCAGACGTGATGCTCATAATAACGATGCTGAATTTGCGTCTATTGTGTCTAATATGGCTTCAGATCCTAAGTCATACCAAATCACACAAGAACAAGCATTCCGTTTATTATGCTTAAACCATACCCTATTGAGCTATATCTCTGCACTCGGCGCCCATCGGGAAAAAATGCACAATGAAGATAATTTAGCGTTATTGAATGATGCGATTTGCTATATTGAATCCTCAATCCAAGTGACCTCTCTAGACCCTGCGATTGTGGATGAAAAATCAGAACATTTGAGACAAAGCCTGCTAAATAGGATTGACCATATTTCCAGTGACGATGATGAAAAAACTATACTTATCATGGAACAAACCAAACTACTGGTTGAGCTAATCCCTGAAATAAAATCCATGATTCAACAAATTAGTTTGTCATAAAATAAACTGATGAGCGGGTATTAAAATCCTAATAAGGCGATATACCCGCTCCTTTTGTACCTACTAAGCACTAACTCACGTTATTAAACCATTTGATCAACTCTTGCTTTGCTCGAACAGGTAAAACTTCGCTGTGACATCCCTCTATTGCAGCCGCTAATCCTATTAATAACTTAACACTTAGAGTTTGTTTTCCATGTTGTTTAAGCTTTAAAAAACAGGCTTTTGCCCCTATCATAACGAGCTCTTCAGCACGAAATATTCCTATTTTACCTAATGCACGCTCCATCGACATATTCATATTGGGAAGATCTTTGATACGTACCGTTGCTGATGCTTTCTTTTGCGCTTCTTCATGTGCTGAACGATAAGCCAATTCAATAATATGACTCAATATTTCCACATTTGACCAAGCATTCTCAGGTAATTGATAATAACGTAACTCTAATGGAACCCCTTTTTTGCTGTATATCAGACGGTTTAAGCCTACTGACTCAAAATAACTTCGAGCAAACAAACATCCCCGCACATAAAATTGCCCATCTAATACCAGTCCTACTAAAATATTGTTGATACATAAGCAGTATCCACCAAAATGATTTCTCTTTTTTAACTCACCAAATTGCTTCAGCGTTTCTTGTAAAAGAGAATTTTTTTCCTTCTGTAATGACATATTTCTCAGTTCCTTCTGTTACCAAAATCACCATCTTCCTTGAAAAAATAAACGATAAAACTCTTTGCTTTTACAAACAATTACGACCTCTTAATTTTGAGAGTTTCAGTCATAAATGCCAAGCATAACTCAGATAAAAACCCCAAAGTTGCGAAGCGCTTTGTAAAAATAGCCTTGATATTGGATAAATATACAGTTACTGTATGTTCATACAGCATTGTAACGAGGTGAATTATGAGTATCTATTCTTGGAACAACACTACAGAACATTCTCTTAATAGTTATACGCAAGCGATCCCATCTACGGGTAATGTAAGCGACTCAATGCAACAAGGTATGGTTAGTGAATTGGTGTATGATGAACAGCACCCAATTATGGACTGTATACTGCTGCCAATGCTACGTCAGCTTGGTATTCAATCACGCTGGTTACTGTGGTTAAGCCCCAATAAGAAATTAAGTAAGAATTGGTTAGAACAAGCAGGTCTTCCGGTTAATAAAATCATGCAACTTAATCAAATACACTCAATTAACTCTGTTGATGCCATGGAAAAAGCTTTGAGAAGTGGTAATTACAGCGTCGTATTAGGATGGTTGCCAAAAATAAATGAACAAGATTTTATTCTTTTGCAAGCCGCTGCCAAAGAAGGTCATTCTATCGGATTCATCATGCGCCCAGAAAAAAATTATAATATAGCTACGACGGAGCTAAGACCACAAAATCATTTAAAGATTCATTCTAGAAGCTATCATTAATTCAGAATAAGATTTATCTTACCAAACTTTACCTTTTGTAATATTTAAGTAAAAACAACACTAAAAAGCATTGTAGATCAATTGGATAGAATACATTAGGATTATAGCCAAAATATATATATCTCTATGATTTTTACACTAAAAAAAGACTTTTTTTAACCTTTCTTGCTGGCTCTACTTGTATCTTTTGGAGTTCGTTGTAGACTTTAGCCTGTTAAGCTTATGGCATTATTTTTTTACTTTTCGTAAATTTTTGTGGATAATGCCAGCTGAACCTAGCAATTAAATTAAACCAATGGCAAATAATAAGGCTCACGAGGCCAAGCCAATATTGGATGATAACGAGGCGTAAAAATGAAAAAGACAGCTATCGCGGTAGCAGTAGCGGTTGCAGCGTTTGCAACTGTTGCGCAAGCAGCTCCAAAAGATAACACTTGGTATACTGGTGGTAAATTAGGTTGGTCTCATTATGAGCACGCTAAATTTACTGATGAAGCTGGTGATACTGTTGGTACCGGCAAAAAAACTCGTGACCAATTAGGTGCGGGTCTGTACGCAGGTTACCAATACAACCAGTACATGGGCTTCGAAATGGGCTATGACTGGTTTGGTAAAATGAAGTATAAAGGCGAAAACCCAGGAAGCGTGTCTTCAATGGGTGTGTCTTTAACTACTAAACTGAGCTATCCAATCATGGAAGACTTAGACGTTTATACACGTCTGGGTGGTATGGTTTACCGTACAGAAGCTAAAGTTAACAATTCAGGTAAAGAAACTGACACTGGCGTTTCTCCAGTTTACGCACTGGGTGTTGAGTATGCTATTACTCCAGAATTAGCAACTCGTTTAGACTACCAGTGGGTTAGCGGTATGGGCGACAAAGACAACATCGGTGTTAGCCCAGACAACGGCATGCTGAGCGTTGGTCTTGCTTACCGTTTCGGTCAAGAAGCAACTCCAGTTGTAGCTCCAGCAGTTGTTGCTGAGCCAGCAGCGCCAGTTGTTGAAAACAAACGTTTCACTCTGCGTTCAGACGTTCTGTTTAACTTCAACAAAGCATCTCTGAAACCAGAAGGTCAGCAAGCGCTGAACGAACTGTACAACGAACTGAGCAACATCGATCCAACTCAAGGTCGCGTGTTAGTAGTTGGTTTCACAGACCGTATCGGTTCACAAAACTACAACCTGCCACTGTCACAAAAACGTGCTCAGTCAGTAGTAGATTACTTAGTTGCTAAAGGCGTTCCAGCAAGCGCAATCGCTGCTGAAGGTCGTGGTAAAGAAGATCCAGTAACTGGTAACAAATGTGACGCAGTTAAAGGTCGTGCAGCTCTGATCGAATGTTTAGCACCAGACCGTCGCGTTGAAATCGAAATTCAAGGTACAACTGAAGTTGTAGCTCAACCAGGCGCTTAATTTATAGCCCTAGTTTGAATTTTGAACTGAATATAAAAAACCCCAATTTATTGGGGTTTTTTTTTGATTGAAATTTTTAATTCCAACCTATCTATCGCTCTTTTTATTATTATTTTACTACATGGCTCCTAACATACACATTACTTCTCTTTGGTTTCCCCTAAGATCGCCTGTAGATCGTTCTTCAATAAACTCATTTGGCTTTCATATTTATCTTTATGCTCAGCATCTTCAATTAACTGAATAATCGTCTCTGAAAGCGTTTTATTACGCTTTGAGGCAAGATTTGACAGCCGCTGCCATACCGAATAATTTAAATCGATAGATTTTTTCCGCGTATGTGGATGCTCCGCATTAAAATGACGCTTACGTCTTGCCCTGATACTTTGTTTCATGCGGTTATCAAGCTGAGGATCCATATGATCTGTAATCCACTTCAATACAGACACTGGGCTATTTTCCATTTTCAACAACAGCTCAATAGCTTCTTGCTCCGCACTTCTCTCTATATAGCGGGTGATTGTTTCTCCACCCCTGGATTTTTTTACCAGATATTCCCATTTCCAGCCACATTCAAGATTTTCAAGCTGCTGATATTTCATAATTTTTCCTGAAGAAAATCACACTTACCATTATATTAGCAATATTATAAGAAAAATGCTCAATGTGGATGACATTAAACCTAGCTCCAAAAAGCCAACATAAAGAAAATAACAGTAATTGAAAAAAGTAGTGTACAATTCGGATCCATACGTTAACAAATTACTAAAATCGCATGTCCACTTTTGAACACATACTCCTCATCTATGGGATTGGAGGCGTATGTTCTATGTTATTCACCCTGCTGGTAACCAAAGATCCTAATTTTTATATGAGACTACTGAGTGCCATACTTATTGGCTTAACATGGCCTATGAGCTTACCAGTCGTACTTATGTTTTCTTTATTCTAGTCGATATTTCAACAATTATTGCTGCAAGATTGGCTCCTAAAGGCTAATATAACAATCTTGACTTTAAGGTATCTTAAGGTCACTAATTTGCCTGAAACCGTATATAAAACAGACAAAATCGAAATAAACTCAGGTATACGCGCCCAGCTAATTGGCAGGCATTATTGATAACCATACTAATAGCAGATAATTATAGTGATCAGTCAAGAACTAACATGGCAAGGCCTAACGCCTAACTTATCGTCTTTCCAGACAAAATTTGTCTCTTCAGCGACTTTAACACCTTCAACGCTGTCTGATATCCAGCCAAGATTATTTGATGGAATGCAGCGTTTCGTTCACGAATATGCACAAACACGTTTTATGTTCATCAAGTCTGATGAAAGCGAAGAATACTTAAAATTTTTCGCGGACTCGATCACGCCATTATTAACTGAAACTAAAACGATACACGGAGATTATCAACTCTCTGAGGGCAAGCTGTCATATCAATGGAAAAGTGATATTCAAAGCCGATTCTCTACCCGAGACAAAATAGCCTATCGTGAATGGATAGAACCAGAGCAGCTGTTTGGCTATATCACTCCGACGATGAATTTAGTTCCTGGTTTACTACATCAAATTAATGGGGGCGTACTAGTCATCTCCGCGAGCGCTTTCGTAACTCAACCATTGATGTGGACTCGCTTAAAAAATATGGTGATGCGCCGTCAGCTAGAGTGGCTACCATACAGTGAGAATCAAACCCTACCGATTGATGTTGAGCCTCATCCACTGGAACTGAAAGTTATTATTGTCGGAGATCGGCTGACTCTTGAAGAGTTTGAGCTGGCTGCACCTGAATTATTTGAAAGTGCCATTTATGGTGAATATGAGCCATTAATGTTCTTTGAAGATGAAGATCAATTAAGTCTATGGATGAACTTCGTCAAATTCATTATCAACAAAAATAAATTACCTGAGATTGCTGCAGATGGCTGGCCTTCATTAGTCATACAAGCGGCTCGTAGCTGTGAAGACAAATATAATCTTCCTCTTGATATTCACTGGTTAACACGACGTTTAACAGATGCATCCCATTATTCCACTGAAGACTTATTGACCCGCGATTCATTTGCTCAAGCAGAAGAAAACCGATTATGGCGTCATAGCTTCCTTGTAGAACGGAATCAGGATGACATCCTGCAAGAACAAGTACTCGTTAAAACAGAAGGTGAAATGGTTGGGCAAATTAATGGCTTATCCGTTTTACAATATCCAGGATATCCTGATGCTATTGGTGAACCTTCGCGGATCACTTGTGTGGTTCATCTCGGGGATGGAGAATTTACCGATGTAGAGCGTAAAGCTGAATTGGGTGGAAATATCCACGCGAAAGGCATGATGATCATGCAAGCTTACCTCAACTATGAATTAAAATTGGAGCAACCACAGCCATTCTCCGCATCTATTGTTTTTGAACAGTCATACGGTGAAGTTGATGGCGATAGCGCCTCATTGGCTGAGCTATGCGCATTAATTAGTGCATTATCATTACAACCCATCGACCAACAAATTGCCGTAACAGGCTCCGTTGACCAATTTGGTTATGTCCAGCCAATTGGGGGAGTAAATGAAAAAATCGAAGGATTTTATGATATTTGTGACAAACGTGAATTAACGGGTAATCAAGGCGTCATTATTCCAATGTCTAATGTTCGCCACTTATGCCTAAAAGAAGACGTTATTGATGCAGTGAAAGAAGGCAAATTTCATATTTGGCCTGTGGAACATGTTGCTCAAGCAGTCACCCTTCTCACTAAACAGCCCTATTTTGAGCAGCAAGTTGAAGGTGATAATGTACACCTGTTAGCTTTAATTCAAGAACGCATAAATCAAGCCAACTCGCCTGATAAAGCAAGATTACCTTGGTTTTTAAAATGGCTTGGCTAAGTAAATATTGAGTAAATTTTAGCAGATCGGAGTTGTTCAGCGTACAAGTGTAAGCTATCCTGTTGGCTTACACATAGATAAAGGCTATCTGAAGATCATGGTTGATAAACGCGAATCCTATACAAAAGAAGATTTAGAGGCTTCTGGAAGAGGCGAATTATTTGGGGAAAATGGTCCTCCGCTACCATCAGGTAATATGTTGATGATGGATCGTGTCATCAAAATGACCGAGGATGGTGGTACATTCAACAAAGGCTATGTAGAAGCAGAACTGGATATCAATCCAGACCTTTGGTTCTTTGGCTGTCATTTTACGAATGACCCTGTCATGCCGGGCTGCTTAGGTCTTGATGCAATGTGGCAACTAGTTGGTTTTTACCTTGGCTGGTTAGGCGGAGAAGGTAAAGGTCGCGCTCTCGGCGTTGGTGAAGTTAAATTCATCGGTCAAGTATTACCTACTGCGAAGAAAGTCACTTACCGTATCAATTTTAAACGTGTGATTAACCGTAAATTGATTATGGGATTAGCTGATGGTGAGGTTCTTGTTGACGGTAAACTGATTTATACCGCAAATGACCTGAAAGTCGGTCTATTTAAGGATACGAGCGCGTTTTAATTATCCGCTTATCCCTAAAATGCAAACCTCCGCAAATGCGGAGGTTTATAATTGGATCGATTGTTCTAAATTAACTCCCCGAAACGGTTCAAGTTTTTAATCTAAAAAATCATAATGACTGGTAAGCTAAACGGCAACTGCCGCTCTATCCTCCATCGCTTTTCGCCAGCCACCGAGCCAATGCGAGCGCGCATCAATTGCCTGATATGGGCATAGCTCTTTAGAACGTCCCGTTAAACCTGCTTGATAACCTCGAGATAAAGCTCTTTCTAAACGGTCTCGCTTCTGTCTTTTCATGCCTTACTTCCCTCATCATTAAAATGGAAAAGAAAACAGTATCTATTTTCAGAATAGATACACTATACAAATAACGTTCGTTGATGAGAAAAGCAAGTAAAGAATTTTATATTAATGTCATAAATGCTGTAAATGTGATGTGTGTGGAGTGGTATTTATAACTGGCTGATATTTCAATAAATACTATCTTAATCATTATTTATCATTCAGTTATACTAAATTAAATATTTTATTCTTAACCATTGAAATAAAAATGCACCACGTTTTTAGCGCAGTGCATTTTATTCAAATCGAGTCATCAATAAGAATTATTTCTTACTAATCTCTTTAGCAATATCACTGGCGACTTGTTGCCAACCACTCGCTAAAGTGCGAACTAATTCTGGATACCCATCTTCCGATTGGTCTAATTGGATATCAAAATTACGACGTACAATACTGTCACCTTGGATTAAGGTCCAAAATCCTTGAACTAGTACCTTACCATCATAGCGACCATTAAATGCCGTTAACGTAATATCTAACGTCTCAGGCGAATTTTGTAAGGGTTGCAATGAAATTAATCGGTCAGGTAATGCAGCCGATAATTCACGAACCATTGACTGGCCTAGCTGCTGCTCTAAAGGACTCGCCCATAAATGTGCACTCGCATTGGTATAAGCAACATCCGATGTTTGATATGTAATCCCATTAGAGGTCAATACATCAGATAAAGTCACTCGCTGTAACCAAACCTGACCTTTGCCCATCACCACCGCTTGTTGTGCCTCAGGCGCTTTCATCGGTAGTTGGTAATACATTTTTTCTGGGGTGCTACTGCATGCAGCCAACAGTAAAACAGCGATTGATAATAAATATCTCATTACTTTTTCACTCCTTTAGGCACAACGTCCTTGGTTGGCTCAGCTTCGAAAACTAATGCATTGCTCTTGTTATTTAACGTACGTAATAATGGCTGAACTTCACGTAAAACTTGATCTAAACGTTGCATGTCATCGACCATTTTATTGTAGGCAGGTGAACCCGGTTGGAAACCTTGCATCGTTTTATTCATTTCCTGCAACGATTTTTGCATATCTCTCGGTAAACTTTGGAATTCTTTGCTATTCATCAGTTTATTCAACTGAGTAAACATCTGATTCGCTTCTTGAACCAGTTTTTGACCTTCTGCTAATGTTTGTGTCGTTTGCTTCAGCATTGGCTCAATTGGCATATTGTTGATCTTATCAAGAACCGCAATAACCTTCTGTTGGATTTGCGCTAAGCCACCGCTGTGGGTTGGGATGATTTTATAACCGGCAATCACATATGGTCCTTTATATTCAGGAACATCAGGAATGAAGTCTAGGTCAATATAGAGTGCCCCAGTTAATAAATTGCCTGATTTTAATGACGCTCTCAGCCCATTTTTCATTGCCAGATTCAATTCATTTTTTAGATTGAAATCTTTGCCAACATCTTGAGCAAAACGTTCCGGCTCAATATGAATTAGCACTGGAATTCGGAAATTATTATCCAGTGTTTGATCTAGACCCGGCGTATAGAAAGGCACTTGAGCTACGGTACCTAGGCGAATGCCTCGGAATTCAACGGGTGCCCCCGGCTGTAGTCCACGAACCGAGTCTGAGAAAAACAGGACAAAATCTTGGTATGTCGTGTACAGAGAATCTTGAATACTTGTTTGATTGTCAAATAGCTGGAATTCAGCATTCTCTTTAACAGCGTCACCTGGAATCCAACCTTGTGGAACATCAAAGCTCACGCCGCCAGTCAATAATGTCGCTACAGAACCCATGGAAACATGAACCCCTTGGGATGACATATCGAATGCAATACCGCTATCTTTCCAGAAGCGCACATTGCTACTAATCAATTTGTCATAAGGAGCATTAATAAATAATTGGTAGCGCATATCACGCTTATCCATGTCGAAACTACTGGTTTCAACCGAGCCGACACGATATCCGCGAAATAAAACGGGGTCTCCGGCATTAAGCTGCCCGGCCTTATCACTCGACAAAATGATCCGTTTGCCTTTTGCATCTGGTGAAGCTAACGGAGGTGTATCCAATAGCGTAAATTCGAAATGTTCTTTTGAGGCAAGTCCCGGCTGCAATTCTATATATGCACCGGAGAGCAAGGTTCCAAGACCTGAAACGCCATCACGGCCAATGGTCGGTTTCACAATCCAGAACGCGGAATCTGTACGCAGTAAGTCTTCCATTCCACTGTTTAGTCTTGCCTTAATGATAACGCGACTAAAATTAGAATCTAAGGTAACGCTTTCCACGACCCCGATATCAACACTGCGACTTTTAATTTTTGTTTTACCCGCTTCAACCCCTTCTGCACTGTAAGTGATCAACGTCACTTCAGGACCTTGATGGCTAAAATGGTAAAACAGGATCCAAGCACCAATTAATAAAGTTACAATCGGGATCACCCATACTGGTGACCAACTTTTTAACTTACTCACTTTGGCATTGCCCTGTGGTGTTTCTTGATCTGTCACCCTGTAGCTCCTTCTTGTTCAACAGTCTTAACTGCACTTCTCTTCTCACAACGATCCCATGTTAAGCGAGGATCAAAGGTCATTGCCGAAAACATCGTTAAAATCACGACCACACCGAAGAATATCACTCCCGGTGCAGGGACGATGTTCATAAGTTGCCCCATTTGAACCAATGCAGTCAAAATGGTAATCACAAACACATCAATCATTGACCAGCGGCCGACATATTCCACTAGCTCATAAATAAAATGCATTCGATGAGGATCGCGATTTCCAAAGCCTTTTGAATCAAGGCACAACCACGCAATCCCAATCATTTTTAATGTTGGAACCATAATACTGGCAATAAAGATAATCATCGCAACAGGAAATGAGCCATCTTCCCAAAGCAACAATACGCCATCCATGATAGTAGAGTGGATATCACTCCCCAGCGTATTAGTCGTCATCACTGGCAATACGTTAGCCGGAATATAAAGCAGGATCGAGGTGAATAGCAGCGCTAGCGTCCACTGTATACTTTGGTTTTTACGTACACCACCATGGGAATGGCAACGAGGACACTGAGATTGGTCGGCGGGCAGAATTGCTGTGCATACTAGACATAGCCTTGCATCTTGACTGATCCCAGTCTGCCCGACTTTCAGCGGCTTATGCAGCTTCGGTGCAGCTTCAATGCGATTCCATAACCAGTGACGATCCAAACATTGGAAAGCACGAACTTGCATCATGCAAAATGCACAATACGGTAAAAAGCTCGCCCCAATACCAATATCACCATAGGCGATTAATTTGACAAAACTGACTAATACACCCGCCAAAAAAATCTCGGCCATACACCAAGACTTCATTTGAAATAGAATGCGGGTAATCACTACTTTTACCATTTTGGGCAAGTGAACTTGTAACCCTAAAAGGATAATAGTCACCATGCAAAATGCAGGAATAATTAAGGAAAAAAGGAGAAAAAACAGTGCTAAACCGCTATATCGAGTGCCTAATATAATTTCGACGATTTGAATCATCGAAATTTCATTTTCAATCCCCGCAGCCCCCATTTTTACAAATGGGAAAAAACACGCAACCACCAGCATAATTAATGCACTAAATGCATATGCTGCGGGCTGTTTATAGGGATACCGCCACTTAGATATTAGCGTCGTTTCACAGCGCGGACACGTGGCTTTATTGCCCTGTTCCAATTCAGGAACGGCAACCATCATGTCACACTGAGGACAGAGCACATGTTCATGGGACGCATGGGAACACAAGGTGTTTTTTCTCCTTTATATTTTTTATCGTTTATTAGCTATTTTTCAATAGCTCTAGCTCCTGCCAACGATCAAACGCCTGTTCTAATTCCTGCTCTTTAGCGGCGAGAGTACTTAAGGCCTTCTCAGTCACATCATGAGGCTGATTAAAGAAATCTGCATCCCCAATTTGAGCTTGAAGCGCTTCGATATCCCCTTCAAGTTGCTCTAATTTTGCGGGTAACAGCTCAAGCTCACGCAGTAAGTTATAACTTAATTTATTTGTGCGCTTCGGTGCTTCTTTTGATTTTGTCTCTTTTTCTGACGTCGCTACTTTACTTGTTTGCTCAGATTTCAGACTCACGGTTTGTGCTTTTTGTTTTTGAGCGTCGAAATATCCACCAACAAAACGTTTAATTTCACCGTTACCATCGAAAATCCAGCACTCGGTAACACTGTTATCCACAAACTCTCTATCATGGCTAACAAGCAAAACAGTACCTTGATAACCATCGACTAACTCTTCCAACAATTCTAACGTTTCAACATCGAGGTCATTGGTTGGTTCATCAAGAATCAATAAGTTACTTGGTTTTAAAAATAAACGAGCCAGTAATAGCCGATTACGCTCACCACCGGATAAGGCTCTGACTGGAGTCATCGCCCGTTTTGGTGGGAACATAAAGTCTTGTAGATAACCCAATACATGGCGAGGTTTTCCATTAACCATCACTTCTTGCTTACCTTCAGCAAGGTTATCCATGACAGTTTTGTCTGGGTCTAAAGCTGCGCGATGTTGATCAAAATAAGCAACTTCTAATTTCGTTCCACAATGCACGCGCCCACTATCTGCTTGCAAATCACCCAACATCAAACGTAACAGTGTGGTTTTACCACAACCATTCGGCCCCACCAATGCAATTTTATCACCACGTAATACTTGTGCAGAAAAATCCTTAACTAAAACTTTTCCATCAACTTGATAATTAACATTTTCAAGTTCAAATACAATTTTACCTGAACGAGCCGCTTCGCCCACTTGCATACGAGCAGTCCCCATGACTTCACGGCGTTCTGAACGTTCATTTCGTAATGCTTTTAATGCTCGAACTCGACCTTCGTTGCGGGTACGTCTCGCTTTAATTCCTTGGCGTATCCAAGTTTCTTCTTGGGCCAATTTGCGGTCAAATTCTGCATTTTGCATCTCTTCAACGCGTAAAGCTTCTTCTTTACTAATCAGATAATCGTCATAGTTACCCGGCCAAGAAGCAAGCTGACCACGATCTAAATCGATAATGCGTGTTGCCATGTTGCGGATGAATGAGCGGTCATGGGAAATAAATACAATGCTACCTTGGAAATCTTTCAAAAAGGTTTCCAGCCACAAAATAGTTTCGATATCTAAGTGGTTCGTTGGTTCATCTAAGAATAAGACGCGAGGATTGCTCACTAGCGCTCGTCCTAATGCTGCTTTACGTAACCATCCACCCGATAGAGAGGATAATTCCGCATCCGCAGGTAATCCCAGTTTTTTCAATACATCATTGATGCGAGAATCTAGTAACCATAAATTTAAATTATCTAAAACTTCTTGCAGATCCGATAATTTATTTAAATTCTTTTCGCTTGGGTCTGTTTCCACTAATTTAAGTTGATGATGGTAATCCTTGAGGTATTTCGCCTGCTCAGCAACACCTTCGGCAACAAAATCAAAAATAGTTCCTTCCACATTACGCGGTGGATCTTGCTGTAAACGAGCAACAATCAGATCTTGTTCGTAAATCAATTGACCATCATCTAATGGTTGTTCTTTGGTCAACACGCGCATTAGAGTTGATTTCCCAGCCCCATTACGCCCGACTAAACAAACGCGTTCATTATCTTCAATATGTATTTCAGTATTATCTAACAAGGGCGCATCACTGAATGCCAGATATGCACCAGATAAATTAATTAAAGCCATTAATTCTATTCCTTACTCTGCGTGGCTAATTAACCAGCAGTTATGTATTTGACGGTTACGTGCGAAATCTTCTGAACGTGTTTTAGCCGTGATTTCTTGTGCTTTTAAGCCAAGCTCGTTCAATGCATCCATATCCATTTTGAATCCACGCTTGTTGTTTGAGAACATAACGGTTCCCCCACGACGTAGCATACGTTTTAAATGGGTTATCAGTTGTACATGGTCACGTTGAACGTCAAAAGTTCCATCCATACGTTTTGAGTTAGAGAACGTAGGTGGGTCGATAAAGATCAAGTCGAATTGCTCATCCGAATTCGCTAACCAACTCAAGCAATCCGCTTGCATTAAACGATGCTGGCGACCTGTTAATTGGTTGGCTTGTAAGTTTTTCTCTGCCCACTCTAAATAAGTACGGGACATGTCGACGGATGTCGTACTTTTTGCCCCACCTAAACCAGCATGAACCGTTGCTGTGCCGGTGTAGCAGAATAAATTTAAGAAGTCCTTACCGCGACTCATTTCCCCTAATAGGCGACGAGCAATCCGATGGTCAAGGAATAACCCTGTATCGAGATAGTCAGTTAAGTTAACCAGTAACTTAGCGTTATACTCGTTCACTAAAAAGAAATCGTCTTTCTGTGCTAATTTCTCATATTGCTGCTTACCTTTTTGACGCTGACGCGTTTTTAACACTAATTGATTTGATGTCAGCTCAAGCACATTCATGGTCGCAGTGATCACATCGAATAGACGCTGGCGAGCTTTACGCTCATCCACCGTTTTAGGTGGTGCATATTCTTGGATCACCACTTTGTCACCGTAAATGTCAACCGCGACATTATATTCAGGTAAATCGGCATCATATACACGGTAACAATCAACGCCCTGTTGTTTTGCCCACTTGCTCAATTTTTTGTAATTCTTACGGAGACGGTTCGCAAAATCAGGGGAAATTTCAGCAACTGTTTCTGAAGGAACATCGGCTAATTGGTAATTTTTCTGTACACAATCCAATGGGCCATTTTTCGCTTTAAATTCGCGTTCTGAACGTAGCTGTAAACAGCTTAATAACTCTGGTGATCCACTAAAAATCGACAAACGCCAGCCAGGGAAACGAGCTTTAGCAACCCGACCAAGTTGGCTGTGCAATGCAATTAAGGCAGGCTCACTTTCCAGACGTTCTCCGTATGGAGGGTTGCTGAGAATTGTTCCCTTAATATCGGTTTTTACTGGATTTTCCAGTGCTGCGGCATCACCATGATTAAAGGTAATTAAATCTTGTAAACCTGCACGACGCGCATTAGCACGCGCCATATCTAACACACGCTTATCGATATCAAAGCCATAAAAACGTGAAGTTGTCTCTTTTAAGCCCTGACGAAAACGAACTTGTGCTTCGGTCACTACTTCACGCCATAATTCAGGATTATGTTTTAACCACGCATTGAATCCCCAATGCTGACGATATAAACCGGGCGCTCTATCCGCAGCCATCATCGCCGCTTCAATTAATAACGTTCCTGAGCCGCACATTGGGTCAATCATTGGGGTATCTTTTTGCCAACCAGAACGGTTAACAATCGCCGCCGCTAATGTCTCTTTTAATGGCGCCTGACCTGCAAGATCGCGATACCCACGAATATGCAGTGAGTCACCGCTGAGGTCTAATGCAACACTCGCGCGTTCTTTATTCAAATAAACGTTAACCCGAATATCTGCTTCTTGGCGTGCCACATCAGGACGTTGGTCTAATTTGCGAACAAAGCTATCCACGATGGCATCTTTGACTCTCAATGCACCGTATTGGCTATTGCGGATCTCTTCGTTAGTTCCCGTAAAATGCACCACAAATGTGTCATTCACAGAGAATATTTCTGACCAGTCGATTGCTTGCACACCAAGATATAAATCAAGGTCATTGTAGACATCAAAATCATTCAGAGGTAATAGAATACGGGATGCCAATCTGCTCCACAGCAGACTCTGATACATCACCCGGTCATCAGCCTGAAAATAGACACCCCCTTGTGCAATTTTGCACTGGCTAGCTCCAAGAGCTTCCAATTCCGTTTTCAGTAGTTCTTCCAGGCCTCGAGCTGTGCTGGCAAACAGAGAATTCATAGTATTTATTACCGATTTCGATGAAAAATTGTTGCGCATTATAGCTAATCTCATGCACTTGTCATAAAGTTGCTGAACAACAATTATAGGATTAAAAAATGATCACGCTTTCGCGCCTTTATACACACCCGGTCAAATCAATGAGAGGCATCCGCTTATCCCACGCATTTGCAGATACAAGCGGGCTAACATTCGATCGTAACTTTATGGTCACCACATTAGAGGGTAAGTTTATCACTGCGCGAAAATATCCGCAGATGTTACTATTTACGCCCGCGATGCTCAATAATGGGCTCTATCTCAGAGCACCAAATGGCGAAAGTGCTAGCGTATTGTATCAGGACTTTGGTCAGAAACAGAGTCCCACAGAAGTTTGGGGGAATCATTTTCATGCACTTATTGCCCCTGATGCAATAAATACTTGGTTAAGTACCTTTTTTGATGAGCCAGTACAATTACGTTGGCTAAGTCCTGAGCTATCTCGCCGCGTCAAAAAACACCATGAAGTCCCCCTCTCTTTTGCCGATGGTTACCCTTTCTTATTAATCAATGAAGCCTCAGTGCAAGAGTTACAACGCCGCTGCCCAGCGAGTATTAAACTTGAGCAATTCCGTGGAAACTTAATTATTACGGGTGCTAAACCCTTTGAAGAAGATACATGGCAACGAGTCCAAATCGGCGAAATTATTTTTACATTGGATAAGCCTTGTAGCCGCTGTATTTTAACCACAGTCAGCCCAGAAAAAGGCATCAAACATCCTAATGCAGAACCTTTAGCAACCTTGCAAACATTCCGAATGGATGACAGTGGCGATGTTGATTTTGGTCAAAATTTGCTCATTGAAAATACTGGCGTGATCCGGGTAGGTGATACTCTGACTGTACTCGAAACGAAATCTGCAAAGCAATATCCACTACGAGAAAGAGAGGTTCCAGTTGCGCAGACCACTCAAGTATCGCCGAGTAAAATTAGTTTAATGTTTGAAGAGACTGAATATGAAGGAAATACGGAGCACGTAATTCTTGAACAGCTGGAATACCATGGTTTATCCATTCCTTATTCTTGCCGCGCTGGGATTTGTGGTCGTTGTCGTATCTCGCTCATAGAGGGCGAAGTCACGCCGTTAAAGCAAAGTGCAATAAAGGAAAATGGTGATATTCTCGCCTGCAGTTGTATCCCCAAAAGTGCGATTAAGTTGGCATTTATGAAAAATCAAAACTAGTATCTAATGCCCAATAATCCCATTAAAGAATTTATTTTTCTAATGGGATTAGAAAATGAGATAAATTAAAAATATTACTATTTTCATATCACAGATAAGTAACAATTTTTATAGCTTTATATTATCTACCCATCTCTTTTTCAAATAATCTATTTCTGACCATGATCATTCATGATCTATTAAATAGCATTTACATAAAGCTGACGCTTACTCTTAGATTGATAATGCGCCATTCGATCATTCATGATCTTAATTGGATCGCAAAACCGTAAAGTTCGATCGGGTAATTCAAGTGATGACTCAGCTAATAAACATAAACTTGCAGAAGCACCTGCTTCAGCAATAATAAATGTTGAATAGGTATTCGTATTTTCTAAGCAAACTTGAATTAACTGACCTTGAGTTGGCGCATCAATATAATGAAACGATTTAAAATACCAACTTTTCGGCATCTGAGGTTTTAAAAAACGATAAGCAACAAGACTATTTAAGACTAATTCAGCGCGTTCTTCATGACTAATATTTAGCCTCTTTGCCTGCTCATCAAATAGATAAAATTCCCCAGCATCTTCAATACTAAAAGGCATTTCATTACGTGCAAAAGACGTTAGCATTTTAGCTGGAAAACACGACCGGAATATCATGCCGTTGGCGAGATCTAACATCACTCTGTCATGGTCACGATCAAAATACCAACGCCAATGATCATCAGGTTTAATATTCATAAACGATCCTTTAGCGATTTTATAGGCAAATAAAATTTTAAGTTGATCCTTAATTAGGATCTTACCTAAACATAAACTTAATTATATCCTAGCGCCTAAAAGATTAAGACATACGACAGACTGATTAACATAGGCAAACTACGCAGGTAAATAAATTACTAAATAAAAAATATATGCGTAACCTGTCACTTCATGGATATAAAACTAGGTTTAATATTAATATAGGATAAAAGGGGGAATAAATAAACCCCCTTGTATAATAAATCATCATTTTTTAGATATGATTAACAATATTCTTTATTAATTTTGGTCCATGATAAATAAAACCAGAATAAATTTGGATTAATGAAGCACCCGCTTCCATTTTTTCTCTTGCTGCGGTTAATGAATCAATTCCGCCCACACCAATAATAGGAAGCTTGCCATTTAATTCGCGAGAAATAAGTTTAATCACTTGGGTACTTTTTAATTGTACCGGACGACCACTTAATCCCCCAGCTTCATTACAGTGATTTAAACCTTGAACTAATGAGCGATCTAGCGTGGTATTCGTGGCAATAACGCCATCGATATTATGTCTTACCAAGCTATCTGCCACTTGAATAATTTCTTCTTCTGTTAAATCAGGGGCTATTTTCACTGCAACTGGAACATATTTTTGATGCAATGATTGCAACTCAAGTTGCTTAGCTTTAATACCACTGAGTAAGTCATCCAGTGCTTCGCCATATTGTAATGTACGTAAACCCGGAGTATTCGGTGATGAAATATTAATCGCAATATAACCTGCATGGGTATAAATCTTATCCATACAAATCAAATAATCATCTTTACCCTGCTCAACTGGCGTGTCTTTATTTTTACCGATATTAATCCCGAGAATCCCACCGTAAGTTGATTTTTTGACATTCTCAACGAGGTTATCAACACCTTTATTGTTGAACCCCATTCGGTTAATAATCCCTTCAGCTTCCACCACTCTGAAAAGCCGTGGCTTATCATTACCCACTTGCGGGCGTGGGGTGACCGTGCCTATTTCTATAAAACCAAACCCCATCGCACCAAATGCATCAATGCATTCGCCGTCTTTATCTAAACCTGCGGCTAAACCTAATGGATTTTTAAAGGAAAGTCCCATGCATTGAACGGGTTTGGTAGCAACAGATTGACGGAGAAGAAATTGGAGAGGGGAATTATTTAAACGCTGAAGCTGGCGGAACGTTAACTCATGGGCTTTTTCAGGATCAAACTGAAAGAGTGCCTTTCGGGCAAGATGATATAGCATATCTATTAACCTATTTTCTGTCTAAGTGCGATTGAAGACAAATCTCTCAGTGCGGACCGGACTACTTAAATGCTTGGCGCGCGAAAAAACACTCACTAAACTAAGTTTATGAGCATGAAATGAGAGTGGTTTGATAAAACGCCTGCTAGGGTAACCGATATATAGGGTAATAATCCATGAAAATATCACTAAAAGTGCTATTTGATTGATTTCGATCCAATCTGGGGGATCCCTTATCAATAAAAAGCCCCTAAGTATCACTACCTAAGGGCTGTAACTGCTCAGAAACTTAATTAGCTTTCTAATGCCTTACTAATTTTTTCAAACAAATCACCCGATAAATTTTCTAGGCCTTTTAATTTTTCAAGCACATCACGCATTAAGCCTTGGCGCTTCGCATCATAGCGCTTTAAACGGATTAGTGGCTCAATCAGTCGAGAGGCAACTTGTGGGTTACGTGTATTCAGATCTACTAAAATTTCATACAGGAACTGATAGCCGCTGCTATCTTCTGCATGGAAATTAACAGGATTTCCTGACGTAAATGCCCCCACTAATGCACGAACTCGGTTCGGGTTAGTCATACTAAACGAACGGTGATTTAACAGTTTCCGTACTGTGTTAACCGTATCTTTGGATGGGTTCGTTCCTTGCAACGTAAACCATTTATCCATGACTAAACCATCATGGTGCCAACGATCATCAAAATCTGCCATCAGCGTTGCGAGGCATGGCAAGCCAGCTTCATTCGCTGCAGTTAATGCCGCTAATGAATCAGTCATGTTATCCGCACCACGATACTGTTCTTCAACCAGCTTATTCGCAAATGCATGATCTTCTGCTGCCGCTAAATATTGCAAACACGTATTACGCAATGAACGTAAAGCGATGTCTTTATGCTCAACACGATACTCCGCAATATTAATAGAACGATAGACTGCTAACAGTTCATCGAACATTTCATTCGCTAACGTGCTATGTATAAAATCAATAACGGAGTGGATCGCTACCGGATCAATCACAGTAAATAGCTCTGCAATCTCATTTTCCGATGGTAACGTTAAGATCAATGCCGCTAATGCAGGATCGATTTGTTCATCGAGCAAGATTGCTCGGAATGCATCGACAACATGCTCTGGCAGAATTAATGCTTCACCTTTATGCAATCTTTCTACATTGATTTTAGCGTAGTTATTGATTAATTGTTGCGCCGCATCCCAACGAGAAAATTCATTGCTAGCATGCTGCATTAAGAATGCTAATTGCTCATCGGTATAAGGATAATCCAACTTCACTGGCGCAGAAAACTCACGTAATAAAGAAGGCACCGGATGCGAGGTTACATGATCAAAAACAAAGCTTTGCGATGCTTGAGTCACGTTCAATACGGAGTTTACGGGACTACCTTCACGCATTAATGGGATCACTGAACCGTCTTCGCCATAAAGCTCAACATCTAATGGGATGTGTAATGGCTGTTTATCCGCTTGATCCGCTGTTGGTGGCGTCATTTGGCTGACATGCAATGTATATTGTTGTTTTTCTGGTGAATATTCATCGCGCACTGTTAATACTGGCGTACCCGACTGGCTGTACCAACGACGGAATAGAGAAAGATCTACATTCGATGCATCTTCCATCGCTTGTACAAAATCATCACAGGTTGCTGCACTACCATCATGACGATGAACATATAGCTGAATACCTGCTTGGAACATCTCTTCGCCAAGTAGGGTATGGATCATACGAATGACTTCAGAACCTTTCTCATACACAGTGAGTGTATAGAAGTTATTCATTTCGATAACTTTTTCTGGGCGAATTGGGTGTGCCATTGGGCTAGCATCTTCCGCAAATTGCGCCGCACGCATCACTTTAACATTATTAATACGGTTAACGGATCGAGAGCCTAAATCTGAACTAAATTCTTGATCGCGGAATACGGTCAGCCCTTCTTTTAGACTCAATTGGAACCAATCACGACAAGTAATACGGTTACCCGTCCAGTTATGGAAATATTCATGGCCAATTACTGATTCAATATTCAGATAATCTTTATCCGTAGCCGTTTCGCTCTTCGCTAAGACATATTTAGAGTTAAATACATTGAGACCTTTATTTTCCATTGCGCCCATGTTGAAAAAATCAACTGCTACAATCATATAGATATCAAGGTCATACTCTAATCCAAAACGCTCTTCATCCCATTTCATTGCATTTTGTAGGGATTTCATTGCCCACGGAGCACGGTCTAGATTGCCTTTATCAACAAACAGCTCTAAGGCAACTTCACGTCCTGTACGCGTCACGAAGACATCACGTAGAACATCAAAATCACCCGCAACTAGCGCAAATAAGTAACTTGGTTTTGGGAATGGATCTTCCCATTTAACCCAATGACGCCCATTGTCTAACTCACCTTCAGCAATACGGTTACCATTGGATAATAAATAAGGATAGCGAGCTTTATCTGCCGTAATAGTGGTAGTGTAACGAGCTAAAACATCTGGACGGTCTAAATAGTAAGTAATGTGACGGAAACCTTCAGCTTCACATTGCGTACATAACGCATCACCAGAAACATATAACCCTTCTAAGGCACTATTTTTCTCAGGGCTGATTTCATTCACAATGCGGAGCGTAAATGCTTCCGGTAATGATTCAATAATTAGCTTACCCTGCGCTTCTTTATATTGTGTCCACGGTTGCCCATCTACTTCAAGGCTAAGTAAGCTTAAATCTTCACCCGCTAACTCAAGGGTTGATGACTGAGGATTAAGGCGTTTTACCTCACTCACTGCTGTAACGATGGTTTTGGCGGGATCAAGGTCAAAATCAAGAGAAATTTCTGTAATGGTATAATCAGGCGCTTGATAATCCTGACGATATTTTGCTTGTCTTAACTGAGTCATAGATAACCTTTTTTGGTTCGTTATATCCGTGTCATAGTCTCTTATTGCTATATACAATACTATAAGACGTGGCAATGTGAATGGGTTTGAGAAACATTTGCATCACAAAAATCGATGTTTTTCTATTATGTCCTTCCAAATTTATACCGTGAGTATCCAACTTTGTGGCAAGCGAGTTTGCTTGTTGGTGCTATTGCCCTATCAAATATTAATTTACATGTTAGTATCATTAAGTGATTATTGTTCTTAACATGTTATTCCATTATCAATGGGACGGCCCTTAAACCAATAATCCCATTTATAGCGTTGAACTCAAAAATTAATTGGGTGGGTTAAAGTTGAATAATCCTCATACAACATAGAGATAGAATAACACTTCAATCTTTTGGTAAAGCGGGTATACTTTTTCAACTTTAACGATTTAGCAATTAGTAAGCTCCGCGAGGAACTCTGCGCGCATGAATTTAGACGTAACACCGATTATTACATCACTGCTTGATACTGATGCTTATAAGCTTCACATGCAACAAGCTGTTTTTCACCAATACAACCAAGTCCCTGTTGTTGCTGAATTTCGCTGTCGTAGCAGTGATATTTTAGGTGGTTATGCCAACGAGATTAGACAGCAAGTTCAATTAATGGCTCAGCTTTCTCTCTCGGATGACGAATTTGGCTATTTACGTACTTTGCCATTTTTCACCGATGATTATCTCGCATGGCTAAAAACATTCCGTTTTAATCCCGATCAGGTGGTAATCAGTGTTGCTAATGATGGGCAACTTGCTATCCGCATTCATGGTCCATGGCGTGAAGTGATTATGTGGGAAGTTCCTCTTCTTGCATTGGTCAGTGAAATCGCCCAAAGAGATAGACACCCTACAATTTCCAGCCAAGATGCTGTGAATCAGTTGCGTAAATTACTAGCACTGTTTTATCAGGAAGCTTCAGGGCATCACCTCGATCTTTCAGGCTTTAAGCTAATGGATTTTGGTACGCGTCGCCGTTTCTCTTATGAAGTGCAATCCGCTATTGTTGCCATGCTTAAGCAAGAGTTTCCGTACTTAGTTGGTACCAGCAACTACAAGCTGGCGAGAGAACTTGACTTATCCCCTGTAGGCACGCAAGCCCATGAGTGGTTCCAAGCGCATCAGCAAATCAGCCCAGAACTTGCCAATAGCCAACGTGAAGCGCTACAAAGTTGGTTAGATGAATATCCAAATCATCTTGGCATCGCACTAACCGACTGTATTACGATGGATGCATTCTTACGGGATTTTGATGGCGAATTTGCAAAACGCTATCAAGGACTGCGCCATGATTCTGGGGATCCTATCGAGTGGGGAGAAAAAGCGATTGCTCACTACCAAAAACTCGGCATTGACCCACACACGAAAACATTAGTGTTTTCTGACAATTTGGATCTACAAAAAGCATTAGAATTATATCGCTATTTCCATCAGCAAATTAATCTGGTATTTGGTATTGGCACCAGACTGACCTGCAATATTCCCAATGTGGTCCCGCTTAATATCGTGATTAAGCTGGTGGAGTGTAATGGTAAGCCCGTTGCTAAATTATCGGATAGCCCCGGTAAAACCATCTGTGAAGATGATGAATTTGTTAATCAGCTACGCAAAGCTTTTGACCTTCCTAAAATGGAAAAAGCCTGCTAAAACCAAATTAATAGCCCGATAACGATTTTTTACTTGTTTCCTGTCGAATGGCAAGTAACATAGCAGATTACCCCTGAAATATGGGATTTCGGAACCGATGTCGGGTTTACTGGTTTTATTCCTATAATGGCACGTCACTATTGACGATACTAAAGCAGTAAACCCCGTCATCTCATCTTGTTAACATTATTTAAAAGAGAGTAATTTTTATGATCGTTGCGCCTGTAGTCGATGTACTGCAAGGCCGTGTGGCGGTGGGCACTGAAGTCACCGTTCAAGGCTGGGTACGTACAAGGAGAGATTCAAAAGCTGGTTTTTCTTTCCTCGCCGTTTATGACGGTTCATGCTTTAACCCATTACAGGCTATCATCAATAATAATTTACCTAATTATAATGACGAAGTCCTGCATTTGACCACTGGCTGCTCTGTTGAAGTTACGGGTGTTGTTGCCGAATCTCAAGGTCAAGGTCAATCTTTTGAACTGCAAGCAACAGCGATTAAAGTGGTTGGCTGGGTTGAAGATCCTGATACTTACCCAATGGCACCAAAACGCCATAGCGTTGAGTTCCTACGTGAAGCTGCTCACTTGCGCCCACGCACTAACTTAATCGGTGCTGTTGCCCGTGTACGTCATACCTTGGCACAAGCTCTGCATCGTTTCTTTGACGAACAAGGCTTCTTCTGGGTATCTACCCCTCTGATCACCGCTTCTGATACTGAAGGTGCGGGTGAAATGTTCCGTGTATCCACGCTGGATTACAACAATTTACCGCGTACCGATAAAGGCGAAGTGGATTTCAGCCAAGATTTCTTTGGTCGCGAAGCGTTCTTGACTGTTTCTGGTCAATTGAACGGTGAAGCTTACGCTACCGCATTAAGCAAAGTGTATACTTTCGGTCCAACTTTCCGCGCGGAAAACTCCAACACCAGCCGTCACTTAGCCGAATTCTGGATGTTAGAACCTGAAGTGGCTTTCGCCAACTTAGATGATATCGCGGGTTTGGCAGAAAAAATGCTGAAATATGCATTTAAAGCGGCATTAACTGAGCGCCGTGATGATTTAGAATTCTTTGCTGAACGTGTCGACAAAGATGTCATTGACCGTCTAGAACGTTTCGTAAATTCTGATTTCGCTCAAGTCGACTATACCGACGCGGTTAAAATCTTAGAAACCTGTGGCCAAAAATTCGAAAACCCAGTTTACTGGGGCGTGGATTTATCTTCGGAGCATGAGCGCTACCTTGCAGAGCAGCACTTTAAAGCGCCGGTAGTAGTTAAAAACTATCCGAAAGATATTAAAGCTTTCTATATGCGCCTTAACGAAGACGGTAAAACCGTTGCCGCCATGGATGTATTAGCGCCAGGTATTGGTGAAATCATCGGTGGTTCACAACGTGAAGAACGCTTGGATATGCTGGATGCACGTTTAGAAGAAATGGGCATGAATAAAGAAGACTATTGGTGGTACCGTGATCTGCGTCGTTACGGCACCGTGCCTCATTCAGGCTTCGGTCTTGGGTTTGAGCGTTTAGTTGCTTATGTCACTGGCGTCGGCAACGTGCGTGAAGTGATTGCATTCCCACGAACCCCAAGAAATGCCTCATTCTAATCGGCTGAGTTTATCGCCTTTATAATATGGCAATCCGTATCGGGTCGATGTTACTGGCCCGATATTATTTATAAGCGGTATAATTTTTGAATAAATAATTTATCACCACACTTTATTTGAGATCTAAATCACATTTTTTCGTTTATAGCTTTATATCTTATGCTTTTAACGACAATCTAGATTCCATCTAAGAATAATCTGCTTTTCTAGCTTTACCACGCTTATTTAGCTGCGCACTTTTTACTCATCGGATAATCATTTAGTTCGAAAAAAGTTCAATTTGTCTTTCAAAAAAGTTCCCTCATTTTTGTAAAAAAAATTAAACTGGTACGATGAGTGGTTATTTTTTGCTCTATTTTTTACATTTTGAAACACCTTGTTACCATTTGTTTCAGAATCTTCGTTTTTGTAGCATTTTGGGGGTAGATAAATTTGTCTACCAATGGAACACTGGACGCCGACTAAAGACGACACTAATCTCTCACAAATAGTTCAAAAGAAATTTATGGATTATTTTTGGCAGTGGCAGGTGTCCGAATAACACCAATGAGGGTAATAATAATGATGAAGCGCAATATTCTTGCAATGGTTATTCCAGCTCTGTTAGCTGCAGGCGCAGCAAACGCAGCAGAAGTATATAACAAAGATGGCAACAAATTAGACGTTTACGGTAAAGTTGACGTACGTCACTACTTCGCTAACTCAGAAAGCGGCGAAGACGGCGACGATTCACGCGTTCGTTTAGGTGTTAAAGGTGACACTCAAATCACTGACCAACTGACTGGTTTTGGTCGTTTCGAGTGGGAAACTAAGACTAACAAAACTGAAGGCAACAACGACAACAAAAACCGTTTAGCTTACGCTGGTCTGAAATTCAAAGACTTCGGTTCAGTTGATTACGGCCGTAACTACGGTGTTGTTTACGACACGAACGCATGGACCGACGTATTCCCATTATGGGGTGCGGACACTATGGCTCAGTCAGACACATTCATGACTCAGCGTAACCGTAACCTGTTAACTTACCGTAACAACAATATGTTCGGTTATGTTGATGGCCTGAGCTTTGCCCTGCAATACCAAGGCAAAAACACTGATTCTAACAAATCAGGTACTGCTAAGCAGGACGAAACTACTGGTGACTGGAGCAACGGTTACAAAGACAACGGTGACGGTTACGGTTTCTCTACCGCTTATGACTTAGGCTGGGGCGTAACTCTGGGTGGTGGTTATTCTAACTCTGCTCGTACTGAAGCTCAAAAATACGGTAACTCTGCAGCAGACGGTAAACGTGCTGAAGCATGGAACGTTGGTGCGAAATTTGACGCTAACAACGTTTACTTAGCAGCTATGTATGGTCAAACACTGAACACAACTCACTTTGGTTCAGATCACGACATCGCTAACAAAACTGAAAACGTTGAGTTAGTAGCTCAATACCTGTTTGACTTTGGTCTGAAACCATCTATTGGTTATAACCAATCTAAAGGTAAATCTTTAGGTCAAACTATCAATGGTAAAGACTACGATAACCAAGATTTAGTTAAATATATCTCTGTTGGTTCTTACTACTACTTCAACAAAAACATGTCTGCAGTTGTTGATTACAAAATCAACCTGCTGAAAGACAACGACTTCACCAACGAAAATGGTCTGATGACAGACAACGTAGTTGGTCTGGGTCTGGTTTACCAATTCTAATTATCCGTTAACGGATAATCTGAAAGCAGTAAACAATGTTTTTGAAAGGCAGCGCTTCGGCGCTGCTTTTTTTATTGCTATAAATTATTGTTATAAATCACCTTACTTTCTGAATTTATTGGTCTAAGTTACTGGCTTACCTTCAATTTATGGTTAAATTTAAGGTAATTAGTGCCTAGCTCACAAGATCACACCAATGTTTAGCAAAACGATTGGCAAAAACGCTTTCCCACGTTAATCTGATGACTCGACATTATCCGTTGCACCTCTTTTCAGCTAAACCACAGAGTTTTGGAATCGACAATATGTTTGAGAAAATCATTTCTGCCCCAGCTGACCCTATCCTCGGTCTTGCTGATACTTTCCGTGCTGATCCTCGCGATAACAAAATTAACCTCGGTATCGGTGTCTACAAAGACGAATCGGGTAAAACCCCAGTTCTCGATACGGTCAAAAAAGCCGAAAAATTCCTGCTAGAAAACGAAAATACCAAAAACTACCTGGCGATTAGCGGAATGCCGGAGTTTGGTCGTGTTACTCAAGAACTGCTGTTCGGCGCTAATCATGAAATCGTGACGTCTAAACGCGCGCGTACCGCACAAGCACCCGGTGGTACCGGTGCCCTGCGTATTGCAGCCGACTTTATTGCAAAACAAACTAACGCTAAGCGTGTTTGGATCAGTAACCCAACATGGCCTAACCATAAAAATATTTTTGAAGCTGCTGGTCTAGAAGTTCTGACCTACAACTATTACGATGCTGCAAACCATGACATGGATTTTGATGGCATGCTCAACAGCTTGTCATCTGCGGTTGCAGGGGATGTGATCGTCCTGCATGGCTGCTGCCATAACCCAACCGGTATCGACCCAACACCTGAACAGTGGACTAAGCTGTCCCAACTGTGTGCGGAAAAAGGCTTACTGCCGGTTTTCGATTTTGCCTACCAAGGTTTTGCCAAAGGTTTAGATGAAGATGCTGAAGGCTTACGTATCTTCACCAAAAATAACCCAGAAATGATTGTGGCTAGCTCATTCTCTAAAAACTTCGGTTTATACAATGAGCGCGTCGGCGCTTGTACCATCATTGCTAAAGACAGTGATAATGCAGAGCGTGCATTTAGCCAAGCTAAAGCCGTTATTCGTGCGAACTACTCTAACCCACCAGCACACGGTGCTGCGGTTGTCACAACAATTCTGTCTGATGAAGCGTTGAAAGCTGAGTGGATTCAAGAACTGACTGCAATGCGTGAACGTATTAAACGTATGCGCCAGCTACTCGTTAAAACATTGGAAGAAAAAGGCGCTAAACAGGACTTTGCGTTCATTATTAACCAAAATGGTATGTTCTCCTTCAGTGGACTGACTAAAGAGCAGGTAGAGCGTCTACGTAGCGAATTTGGTATCTATGCGGTTAGCTCCGGACGCATTAACGTAGCGGGCTTGACGCTGGAAAACATGGTTCCATTGTGTGATGCCATCGTAAAAGTGCTATAAACACATAAATTATTTTATACGTATAACTAAAAACACCCCATAAGGGGTGTTTTTTATATCTATAGGCTATTCACGTTATTTAAAAAACGCTGAGCATGAGGAATTGCTCCCCAACAATTTTGTTTATACTCAGACGCAGAGGAAGGGTCATAGCTATTTTCATGTTCAATACGTTGTTCAACTAACAGTTGGACTAATAGGTTAAATGTATTATTTGCCTCAGAGGTGGAAAAAGCAGCATGATTATTGATATGTTTCACATCTAAAAGGCTGGTGACATTCATTGGACTGTCTTTAAACATAATCGATACAGTTCGCCCTTTTTCAGATTTAAAGGTCATTTTAGATAAACCTTCAGATACTTTTTCATACTCCGCATCTTGTTTGAAGTTAATTAATATCACTTGGTTCACACCATAGTAATCCTCAATAGCTACATTCCCCTCGGAGTTTCCATCGATAATGTAAAGGTCATTCCCTATTCCTCCCATTAATCTATCACTGCCATGAGTGGAAATAAGGACATCTTGTCCTTTCCCTCCTTGTACAATATCATTTCCCTGACCACCCCATATAACATTTTCCCCCCCAGACACAAATAGTAAATCATTTCCCCGTCCTCCTTTGATAATACGCCCCTGTTTACTTTGGTCACTGATCCTGTCAGATCCATCTTGCGCATTGATAAACCATTGTCCTCTAGGGGTATTAGTCGTGAGGTTTAAAATATTTGCTCGTGGTGTTACATTTATAGGTTTTAGTATATCTTTCTGCACAATATATAACTCATTAGCGGGCTTCCAATCATCCGCTAAGCCTAATTTTTGTGCAGTAGTGAGTTTATTGGCGAAATGTTGTGCCAATGACTCAAATCCATTATCTAATACAGCTTGAAAGGCTTCCGGAGGTTCATCGAGTAAATGAACTTTCACCGAACTATCACGGCCCTCTTTAGGTTGCTTAATCTGTACAAAATGTCCACTATTCGACAAATAAATATGGTAAGTATGCCCATCATCATCGGTTTTAATTAGAAAATGCGCATCAAAATTAAGCAAAAATATTTGATTATTCCCCTGGGTATCATCGATGTAAGTCACGCCTTCTTTATTTCCATCAATGAGATAGTCATCATCGCCAGCGCCACCCATCAAGACATCAGTTCCCTGGTCCGATAGCAATAAATCCCGGCCCTCCCCTCCAGTCAAGAAATCATCCCCCACTCCCCCATAAAGCACATTATGACCTTTTTCTGCTCTAAGGGTATCATCGCCATCGCCACCCAGCAGGACATGGCTCATTGCGCTATTGTCAATAATGGCATCATTCCCGGCTAGACCATCTATCACTCTTTGCTTAGAAATATAGCCATGAGGAATAATAATCTTGTCATTATCGCCGGTAGCTTCATTGACTGTTATTAATGGCGTAATGGTTCCCTGCTCATCATTCCAGTTTATGGTAAATAAATGGCCATGTTTATCTTGGATCAGAACTGCATTACGTGTTTTTTCATTAACCTGATTAAATCGAATAGCTAACTGTGTCTGTAAAAATCGATCTTTTAATATCAGCCGAGAACCTTTCATTTTTAATTGATAACCATTCACCACCGGCAACAATAAAATGACTTTATCTTGATCGGTGTATTGGTGATGAACTTCTGAGAAATCAAAAATAATATCTCCATGCTCATAATCTAATTCACTAATTTGATAGGCATCTTGTCCTAAACTCACCTTTATTTGGCTACCCGACTTAACATGAGAAACAATGTTATTTTTTTCATTACCTCTATAGGTTAAATTCGTTGCTGCCCCCATGGGCAATAACGTTCCCCATGACGGAGAAACATAGATTTGTTTTCCATCAATGATTAATTCTCCTTTGGCCTCATCAATCAAAAGAGTTTTGTTATCTGAACTATGGAGCTGATCATTAACTTGCAAATAATGAATATTGAATAACTTATCACGATAAACAGACGGAGTTTCTATCGCTAAATGGCTCAATTCGCTCGTTAAAATAAACCCATCATGTGTACGTAAGTGATAGTGATGCCGAGCTTCTCGACCTTTTGACGTTGAGCGGTAAATATTTTTTAATTCCAGCGTAACTTGGCTATGAATATTAGTGAAAACGTATCCATCGATTTTTTCTGCCGGTAACTGGATTTTTATATATAAGTGGTTTCCCTCAACATACACATCATGTATTTCTTTTAACGAGTAATTTAGGCTCACAATGCTGGATGAATCTGTCGTTTCATCAATCGTGATCATTGCGTTATAATGCTTCTCATTTTTTAAATACTTAGATTTAACCGCGTTTTTCCTATCAATAGCTTTTGTCTGACGATTAAACTTATATCTTGTATAATATAAGTCATCAACATTCTGAGCCCAGACAAAACGTCTAATCTGATAACTGTCGCTACCATTTCCTCCATTAGCATAGCCTTGGGTCAAAATAAGCTTATCGTCACCGTCGTGACCATATAGAGTATCTATCCCTAACCCACCATCTAAAATATTATGATTTTCATCGCCTTGTACTTCATCATTAGTGTTTCCACGAACGACTATATGCTCAATACTATTTAAGTGTGCAACATAAATAGTCTCCTGATGATCCTCTCGTTGATAACTTATCTGGTTCTCATTTAAATTAACTTTGGCACGATATTCATCAGGTAAGTTATCAATAATTAACGTATCATTGCCTTGCTGACCATCCAAAAACTTTGTGGGTTCATTTCCTCGATAACGTAAAGATGCAAGACTGTTATCCCGCAAATAAAAATAATCATCATGCTCACCACCCGCAAAATACTTTTCTCCTGACAAAATTAGGAATGCATTTTTACGATTCTGGAAACCAATAATCAGATCATTTCCAGTGGCGCTATTAAAACTGCTCCCGCGGCTATCCCTATCATTCAAATACCAACTAATTTTTCTTTTATCATCAACTAAATGCTTGCTATCACGCTGATAACTACCCGAAAAAATTGTTTGCCCTAAAGGTCCAAATTTAGTTTTTTTAGAAAAAAAACTCAATTGCTCAGGATTGGAGCGTCCTAATTGCTCTTCAATAGGCAACTTTAAATCTGTATCTTGAATCTGATGCCTATTTTTAAATTGTGCCAACAATGGGTTTGAATAGCCGGGATTAAACGAATATCGTTCATCCGATGATTCGCTACCAACACGTTTTAGCTCAAAAGTTTCTTTCAATTCTTTTTTATATGGCGATACATATCCATGACTACCTTGACCTTTACGCCCCGCTTTTCCATCATAAGTTAATATATAGGAATTCAATAATAAGTTAGCATCTTGTAATGTATATGATGGAGCCCCTCGTTTGGTAAGGCGCATCTCTCCAGTGTATAGTCCAGTTTTTACATAACCAAGTGTTCCACCAAAATAATCACCTTGATTATCCACTAAATAATAACGATCGATTTCCTGATAAGTAGGCTTGTCAATAACACTGAGATGATGGTCAAAACCTACATGACGTAATGATTGTTCAAAATGATGAAGGTCAATATCCCAATCAGAATGCTTGAATGAATCAATGTATCGCTTAATAATGATTTCTTGTTGAGTTCGTTGAGTCGGATCTAAACCTAATGCTCCGCGGATACCTTCTTCTAGCTCACGGTCCCAACTAATATCAATATCTGCCTTAATATTTTCAACTGCACGCCGTCCGTTATAAATCCAGCCACCCACAATTAAAAGACCACCTACAACCAAACCGACAACAGGAATAGTAGATGAAGAGACCAAAACACCAACAACAGTCACCCCATTGATAACAAAACTCGCAATAGAGAAAGAGGCATTCACAATCAAATCTTGGCGCTGCTTTGGATCGGTCACACTATCTAGCTTAGATAAATTATCATATGCTTGATAGGCATCAATACCCATACCAACTAGGTTAAATACAACAACGACCCCTGAAGCAATTCGACTTTTGGTTAATGAAGAGGCACTATTATTGCTAGCTATTTTCAACAAAATGGGCTGCAAAATCATATCGCCGTAATTGAAAAATGCGGAGCCACAGGAGATATAAAGCTGTTTTTCTAATTCAGCATACTCTTCTGCCGTTAAATCAGGGTTGTTGAGTTTATTCAAGAGGCTGGAAATACTGATTAATGCTTGAGTCATTCCAGCCCCCCCCATCGTTTGACCTGCACGAGATCCAATACGCTGAAATAACGATAATTTTTTCCCTGTTGTATTTAAGTCAACTACTAATGCAGGTAACCGTTGTGTATCATTAATATCCGGAGCTGCTTCAATTATTTTAATTTGTTTTTTGTAAACAGCGCTCGTCGTAAAATCTATCTCATTATCAATAATCGGATTATTATCATGCTTGGCACGATAAATTATTTTTAATAACGCATGGTCTGACTGACTGCCCTCAAGCATCGCCAATTCAAGTGATAATTTATTGCCATTAATACGAGCATTTGCATCCCAGCCTATTTGTTTCGTATGTGCTAAAGTAATCGCTTCTCCATCAACGGTTACCCCTAAATTTTGTAATCTTGCTAATGCAATTTTTTCACCATAGAATGTCACCCAGCAGTTGGCTGGTGACGTGGTTTCTATTTGCTGAGCAATAATATTTCGTTGAGACGCTAAATCACCGAATAGTTTTCTATCACGAATATCGACATATTCTAGGTCGGCTCTAAAATGGCCTTTTTCATCTTTATTCAACCCCGCATGCTGCCCACGAATTATTTTCTTACCGTCGTCTAGCATGATCTCTTCATTGAAATAATCTCGTATTAACTGAAAGAAACTTTTTTTAGCCATGTAATGGTCACTAAGTGACACACTAACCTGCAGGCCATTAGGATCAAATAAACTGTATTGTTTAAGTCCATTTTTTGTAATTTGACTAATCGTGAAAGTGGTATTTTTCCCTTTGATAAACAATAGGCTATCGTTATCATTATGATAATAGGTATTACTTGTCGATAGCGTATCTAAAATAGATTGATCCGCCGATAAAATTCCTTTCTTTGAATAGCGATTTTCCACTTCAGAGATGTAATGCTGAATTTGATGTAATGCTTCAGCTTCCGTGGTAGAAAGTGTTCCTTGCTGCTGTTTTTGTAAGAACTCAGCACGTAGTTCAACTAAATCACGAGCTTGATCAACACCAAATAACTGGTGTTCTATACTTAGAATCAATCCTATATTTTGATCAAATGTCGAGGAATAACCACTATTCCTTATCCAGCCATGATGAAATAGGCTGATTTGTCTACCATCAGGTTGATTATTTTGCTGATTGAGCAGCTGTCTAAATTGTTGATGTTTTTGCCGTTGACCATCACGATATATCTGCAATACCTGCGCTAAAGTTAAGTTTTTTAAACCGCTTTCCTCAATGTTGTCTATATGAAGGCTGCTAAGCATTAATAGTTCATCATTAAGCCGTGTATACGCATTAGCATTTGTCACTAATGCGATAATTTCGCTACGATTAACCCCATATATTGAAGGATATAACACTTTTAATTGCGCAATAGAGCGCTCACTTAAATGATTTATCATCGTTGGGTCATGATGTAAGCCTTGCAAAATTATTCTGAGATCCGCAGCTTGTCCTTGTAGTGAAGCTGCTCGTGGTAATTCAAACAACGCATCAAAATGTGCTTTATTTTCTGTTAGTTCATAGGAAAGATAACGATTTATTTCCATATTGAGCAATGGATCATTAACTACAATTTTTATTTTATTAACATCTATCTCCCCAGTATCATCCATAAAATATGTCTCCATATAAGGATGCTCAGTGAGCTGAATTCTATTCACATCAATTTCTTTTAACGCAATGCGCTCGAGTAAAGATTGCACCTTTTGATGATTAGTTTGGCTAAGCACTGAGCTATCTGAATTGATAAAGGGCCTATTATTAGTGGGTACAACGGTTTCACGGGTAAACTGGGTTATGACCGAAGCATTCACGCCATGCTGCTTTAAATGAGCAGATAAATCTGCTGCAAACTGATGGTGTTCAGCACTTGTTGTGAGCATGTGAGGGCCAATAGAATGGAAGAAAATACTCTCAGGTGATATCACAGGGTATTTTTGTTTTACCGCAACCAACCCTGCTAATAAATTTTGTGTTGGCTTTCTAATAACCTCAGAATCCCCAATAACCGTCCATTTTACGGGCTTTTGGCTTTCAATTAACGAAGGTATCTCTGACTCACCATATTCAATAGTCCACTTTTTATTATCGATATCCATCTGGAAAATAATGGTGTTTTTTGCATTCTTTGCGGCTATCTGTTCTGCAACTTGCCTCCCTTTAGGACTACCAACCACTCGAATAACAACAGATACCGAATTATCCTCTGGCATGACATTAGCTGCTGCAATCTGCTGGATATTAGTGCTGTTCACCATTTTCCATATTGGAATAGATTTCATACCAAGTTCATTGAGTCTCGTAGAAAAATCTCGATGAAAACTATTAGGCAAAATACCTTGATATCGTTTTAATTCACTGACGAATAACTCATACGCCTTCGGGTTATAAGCCACTTTCTTGATCAAATCAAAATCGAGCTGTCGTGTACCTAAATCTCTAAATGCTCCTAGCGGGTCAAGCTCAAGGCTATTATTTAACTGTGATAATGTAATTTCACCACGGCGTAGTTCATTGATGAAATATAATGTCGATGAACTTTTATTAATTCTAACTTGCTGGGTATCAACATTAAATTGATAGATAAATTTATAACCTTTAGTACCTACAGAATCATTGCTACTTCCATCAGCCTTAACAAATTTATTTCCTAAATAAATATTTTTAAGTAGGCGATTATAAGCTGTAATCGGCATATTCAAGTTATGCTCAGATAATGCTGCGGTTGCTCTCAGAGCAAAATTTTCATTGATTCCACCACGCCCTAAATTACATCCCATTAATACCAATTTTGATGGTTGATTATTATTTAAGACTTTCTTTTGTAAATAACGAATCGAATCAGAAAATTGTCTAGCATTCACATCAGCATATAATGTAGGCTGATTACTCCCTAGATAACTCCCATGACCAACCGTTATCCACCTTACTTTCCCTGAATCTAATCTGGAAATATCTCCGTGCAAAATTTTATATTGTTTCGTTTTCAAATTGAACTGAATGACCATCGAGTCATCTGGGTGCTTCGAAAATGCATTTGCCGCCGCATTTGTTGATGCATTATCCCCTTCAAGTTGAATGATCACATTGTAACCATATTCTGTAGGCTTTATAGTTCTTGATATTTCAGCATCCAGCTCCTTAGCAAGACGATATTTCAACATTGGGTCTAACCAGGTATCAATAGAGTCGGTTGCTATGGATGATTCCCCTGACAATAAAAACACATTATGTTGTTTTATTTCATCCAAATAGACATCATCAAATCCCTCGTCTAATTGAGATATTGGTTTACCGAGAATATTTTCCATTTCGTTATCATAAGCTCGGTTACTTTTCCTAATTCCTTCATATCCAAAACCATCATTCAACTCATTAGCAAGACTTTTCTTTCTTGCTATTTCAATACGCCCCTCAATAAAGCTTTCTGATATTTTTCTTTTAGGATCAAAATACTGTCCATTATCACCTTCATTCCATATTTTATTTAAGGGAGCCCGATAGCCTTGATTAATTAACAACTGTTGAAAATTAGATAGTTGCTCTGCATTATTGATAATAATAGCGCCTTGCGCGTTCATCTGAAAATAAGTGGAAATAGATTCAGATGCCCCTGTCAATGCATTTCTACCTTTCAATTTTTCAGGAAGGAAAAAAGTAATAGGAAAATTGTCGTGCATCACACTCGCAGGGTTCGCATCGTCTGCACCATGATGAATTAATTCCATACCATCTGTCCGACCAAGCCTTCGATTTAGCTTATTTTTTATTTCTTTAATTTTGCTATTTGTAATGCCATTATCTCGCCCCTCTTGTTTATTATATTCCGCTTCATTTTCATATAACGCTTTCTGATATACCGTTAATTCATCATAATTAATACCACTCTTCCATTCTGCCCAGCTTGGCATTTCCGTCACTTTGGCATAGTGTTCTAATTCCGAAATCGGAAAAATAATACTAAAAAGATCATAATCAGCCGTCATCGATTTTCCTGTTTTAGGATCACCAATAACATAGAATGGCTTTATTTCTCCCTCTTCCTGATGATAAAGTTGCCAAAAATCACCCTCACCATGAGACGATTTTTTTAGATAAAAAACAATCTCTTTCCCATCAAGTAATGATATTACTTCACTATAACCAAGCTCATTCATACCTCTTGAAGGCAAAATAGCTTTATGCTGTAAAAGCTCATTTACTCGTTCTGAAGAAATTTCAAGCACAACGGAAATAGCACTTCCTTCGTTAAGAGATTTTTGGATATATTGGTTGTACTTATCAACATCTTCCCTAGCTGATTTCTTAGCAAACTTTTGAGAAATAGGAATAAAGCCTGCATGAGGCCCCCAATCAGAACTTTTTCCTTTGATAGCTAAACCTTTGCTACTGTAATATCCTGACTCTATTAAATTTCTAGACTTCAGGTCAACAGGACGAATACCAATAATAATATTTTCGTCATTGGCAACCTGATTGATGGAATGTTGATGAGATACGGGAATCCCAGAAATAATCGAAGGTTTCGTGTCTGTTAGTGGCTTTAAATGTAAATTAACACTATCATAATCCTTGCTAACTAAATCTATATTATTTTCCTTTCGTGAAACATTATTTAATGTGCTAACATCAAAGTTTTTACCAACAGAATAAACTTTACTACCACTTTGTGAAATCACAATATCACCTGATAACGTTGATAGTGAATCTAAATTTGCATTGATGGTTGAAGTTAATTCTGTTATATCAAGTATATCAGTATAAATATATTTAGAGTTATTTTTTAAACTCAGTTTAACCTTAACAAATTCACTATCGAAAAATAATTCTTTATATTTTAATTTATTCTCCCTATTTTCATCCAAATAAATATTTTTTCCTTCTTCAGTAAACAGTAACGTTTCTGTCATATGAAGATCATTAACATTAATATCTTTTAATGGTTTCTTTGTAGACTCTAAGAGATCAAATTGGGTAAAATTAATCAAGAAATCATTATCTTTCTTTTTAAAAAGATAGAATTTCGATTGCTGGCTAACATATTTATGAAGAAATTCACTAAAATCGTTTTTTTTATGATTTTTTATTATACCTATATTAGGATCGAAAAATAGATAATCCCATGACTTAGTATCCGTGTTATATTTTACAGATATTGCCATTGCGTGATTAGGACTTGAAAATTCAAACAATAACTGTTCACGACTTGTTTTGATGTGGTTATTTATCTTATCAATAAATTTATTTACTGTTATTTCTGTTCTAGCACTTGTTCTATCAAGATAGCTATGATAATAATCATTAAGTTTAACTCCATTATTTGAATTAAATTTTTCTTGCTGATGATAATTATCCCATTGAATACTTTTAGATATCATTTCTCTGAAAAAATTTGCATCATCGAGAGTAAAGTCATTATTTTGTAAGTTATCTCTATTATTAAATTTTTTATAGAATGAAATAAACCAAGGATCTGATAATAATTCAGCACCTTTTCCACTCTCAAAAAAAACAGAGTCTTTACTAAGTGCACTATAAAAATCATTAATTTTTATTCTTTGTAACTCGTACATATAATCGACATATTTCTTAGCGATCTGATTTTTTCGATAATAAATTTTATATGCTACTTTATTCTTATCTATTGATTTACTCATATAATTTATTAATGAATCCCCTTCAATGGGATAATCAAAACCTTTACTTAATAAGTCTCCTTCAATTCCTGAATTAATTTCAATACCTTGAGTAAATATTACATCTCTCATTGATTCATTAAGTAATAAAGAAGCATGTATTTTTAAGGCTTTATTTTTTACTTTACTAATGTGACTTTCATTTTCAGAATCACTATTAATTATTGACAGAAAATCATTCATTTTATGAAAATATTTTTCATTTTGATCTATCGTACTGTAGGCTAAAAAAGCATAAGAAAATCCATAACAATAACCGCCTGAATTTGAATAATTTATACCATTTACTGTTGTCATTTTATTTAAAATTTTCACATTGTTTTTTTTAAAAAAAAATTTTATCCATTTATTTCTATAATCATTAGAATAATCAATAAATTCTTTCTGAATAAATTTTACGGCGAGATGATTCTTTTTCATAAATATCCTTATTAAAATGAAAATAATGATTCATTACATGATTTGATTACAATTAAAATTTAAATCATATTTAAAATATCAAACGTATCAAATTTTGTCAGATAAATAGTATAAAATTAAGACGGACTTTAGCGTCAATTCTGATTAGTTTTTTTGATAACTATAAAAAAACCCCTAGTTGGGGTTTTAATTGAAATAAAATGTCAACATCGATGGGATAATCACCAAACTGGCAATTCATCCTGCAAGAAAGGATTACTAATGCGTTCATGCCCTAATGTAGACATGGGACCATGACCCGGAATGAATTGATATTCGTCGCCGAGTGGCAATAGTTTATTTTTGATGGAGGAAATTAAATCCTGATGGTTTCCACGCGGAAAATCACTACGACCAACCCCACCTTTGAAGAGCACATCCCCCATAGAGATCAATTTATCCCCATGGTTCACAAAGACAATGTGACCAGGCGTATGGCCAGGGCAATGGAGAACATCAAATTTAATGTTGCCACAAGAAACACTATCCCCTTCTTCCAACCAATGGTCGGGCGTGAAGTCTGGGCAGTCTCCAATATTAAACATCGCATTTTGCTGAGCAAGATTTTCAATCCAGAAAGCATCTTCTTTTTGTGGACCATAAATAGGCACACCGAAATGCTTCGCGAGAGGTGCTGAGGCACCAATATGGTCAGAATGACCATGGGTAAGTAGAATTTTAGTTAACGTTAATCCGAGGGATTCAATCGCGTTAATGAGCTTTTCAGCTTCACCGCCGGGATCAACGATAACCGCTTCCATTGAATTGTCATCCCAAATAATATGGCAGTTTTGCATAAATGGCGTTACTGGGATAATAGTGTATTTCATCGAACAATTACTCCGTAATCTGTGTCACCTATACACAGATTACCATGTTCTGACGGGTCCTGTATCAATATGAATAAAATTGCTCTTCGGATAATAACCGACACCGCCTGCACTCATTTTTAGCGCAGCCTTACGTACATTACTGAGTTGTAAACCTTCGATATGGAAATCCATCGCTTGACCACGAGTATGGTAGCTTTGTTTTGCCACACCAGAACTCTTACGGCGAAGTTCATTATTGGTTTCTAATGAGCGATAACCTGAAATCAATTGAACAGGTTTATTGATGCCCATCATCATCTGTAATATATAGATTTGGTCAAACAATTTAGGATCGATGGTTTTTACTTTATCGCTACGATGATCACGGAAAAGGTGATTCAAGCGAGCCAGCTCCGATTTGTTATAACGGCGACCATCAAAAAATTCAGTCTTTAAAAATTCTCCAGTATGAATATTCTGGAAACGTAAAATTCTTGGTCGTGGGGTACTCATTGCAGCAAGTACATGATTTGGTAATAGGCTTAAGCCGATAGCAGCAGCACCAATTCCCAACCATTTTCTGCGGTTTTGGTCAATCATATCCATAGGTGATAACTCAGGTGTTAATCAATTCGACAAAAATACATTTCAACCTGATCAGTCTAGCAAATGATATTTGGCTTAAACGTATAATTATGTAAAGAATTGCGTAAATTAAGGAAAATTCATCACATTTATGCAAAAAGGTGAGTGAAATCACTTAAATCAATCTCAATGAGAATAATACAACAATTCGATTACATATATATAAAAGCACAAATTATTCATTTGAAAAATATAATTTATAAGAATTATTTGGAATACTTGTGAAATACAATCTTTATGAGTTCAGGGAACCGAAGTTCCCTGACGAATTAAATCATTAACGTAAAATAGTCTTGATTGCTGGAAGATACTTATCTACATTATCAATGCTACCATCGTATTGATAAATATCTGCACGATATTGCGGCTGCTGATCCTTATCTACCCATGCGGTTTGGTAATAGAGGTAGACTGGGATTCTGTCAGGAATATTCACATAACGTGTTGAACCGTCTTTTAATGCACCATCAATTCGCGTTTGAGCCCAACCTGCATCCCCTAACAAAATAGTGGCTAATTCGCTCGCTTTATTTACACGAACACATCCAGAACTGATTGCTCTAGCATTCTTGTTAAACAAGCTGTGGTTAGGCGTGTCATGCAAATAGATAGCATCCGAACTCGGCATGTTAAATTTATAACGCCCTAAAGAGTTCGTTGGCCCTGGTGCTTGTCTAATTCGGTATGGGAAATTAGCTGGGCTCATATTTTCCCAATCTATGGAATAAGGATCCACTTCATAGGCATCCTGTCCCCATCCAGAATAAACTGTATACCCCTTGCGGCTAAAATAACTCGGATCGACCTTACCTTTTGGCGCGATATCTTTACGCGCTAAACTTGTTGGGACACTCCAAGGTGGGTTAATCACCACATTATTCAGTGCACTGCTCATTATAGGCGTTTTACGATCAGCTCGACCTACAATCACTTTAGAATCTAAAATGATTTCATTATTAAGATAAAAATCTAACGTATAAGCGGGAATATTAACCAAAATACCCGTTCCACTACTTTCAGGAACAATCCGTAATCGTTGAATATTTAATGCCATTAGTCCCGCTTTTTGTTTAGGCTGCATATTCAGCCAAACCCGCGTTCCACGCCCTACAACGCCATCAGCTTCTAAACCATATTGAAGCTGGAATTTTTTTACTGCTTCCACTAACTCGTCGTTATAAACACGAGCATTAGCTGTCACTTTCGCTATTTCTTCTGGTGGTGCAGATGCATCAATGGCTTCACCGATAACGGAAGCATCAAGTAGCCCATCACGCACTAAGATTTCACGCAATGTGATAACATCATCACTTGCCTGCCCCGGTTTTAGGGCTTTCGTGCTCGTGATTTCTAGTGTGTCTTCAGGCAATGTAAGCTGCTTCAGCATTTCTTTACGCATTGGCTGATACATTGTATGTTTCGGAGCTTGCGCTTTAACCCACTCAGCTAATCGATGTTCAGATATTGCATCGAGCCAAGGTTTCATTTGAGATGTTGTCGGTGCAATGATCTTATAAGGGCGGCTGGTATATAGCCAATACTGACCATTAGTATCAATAGCCGCCAGATACTGTAAATAACCCAGCATAGCGTCAGACAAAATTGCATCACGCCCCAGCTCACTCAATTGACTATTTTCTAATAACAGCAACCATTCACTAAACTGCGGCTGAAACCCCGCGAGAGCGAGTTCTGCTAATTGTTGTTGGAATTGACTAATTGCCGTTTCATCTTGCCACAGCAATTTCATCTGATTATCGGCATACACCTTGGCCAGTTGTTCAGAAAATACCAACTTGGTATCAGCAGGTAATGATTCAGTGATTTTTGCCAAGCTGTCTTTTGGCATTACCGTTTTTACCTCATCTGCAATAACTGCTTGAGGTTGTTGAATTTCAATATTGCTTTGCTGCGCATTTTCTTGTTCAGAAAAAGCAGGAAATTGTAGTGCCATCAGCCCACATATTACTGAGACCTGCAGAGCTTTCACTCTTCTCTTTGCCATACATCCACCTTAAGTTACTACAGGAATAACATTATTTTTTATTATAGTGACTATTTGATTATATTTAATTTTGACGAGAATGTTATAGGAATAGACTAATTTTGTCTTTATCGGGAGTGAAGAGCGATTGATTCCGAAATATTCATAAACCGAGGTGAGAAATAGAATTATTCTTATTTCCGGTGAGTTACGTAATAACAAACCGATTAAATCATGACAATTGAAAATTTAACGAAATAAACAATGTTAAATAAGTTAAATTTAACGAATTAGTGACCATTAAATTGATTAATGGATAAGTTAAAATAATTAAAGGTGAACATGCACCTTTAACTATTAAAAATTCAAAATATTAATATTCTGAGTTGATCACAACTTCCTCACCAAAACGACCTGCTTTTGGTAATGGTTGATAAGAGGAGTTGGCCGCTCGAAGAATTCGGATACCGCGAATATTGAGCTCATTAGCTGCAGCAATGTCCGCATCTGCATCACCATAATAGATAGTTAGTTTATGATCACGCATCCAGCTTACTTTATTATTTTTACCTGGCTCATCCCCTGCAAAAATAACTGAATTCATTTTATCAGCAGGAATATGTAACCCTTCTTGTACATATTTGGTCACTGTTTCAGTTTTAGTCTGAGTACGACCGGTAATGAAATAAACTGCATCGCCACGCTCTAAGTGCATCTTGACTAAATCAACACCTACTTGTTTTGGCATGCTGAATTTATCCCACTCGTTATTCATTTTTTCCCAAAACTGAGGATTTTTCAGATAGCTAAAATCATTTGGTGAAAATTCAATTTTACCTCTGTAAAAACCTGGGCTAGAGAATAAAACCGTATCATCAATATCAAAACCGACTGCCATAGGTGCCTTACCCTCTAAGCTTTTTTTAATTTGCTCAATAGACACCCAATGCACTGGCTGTTGCGCGGCTAATTCAGCAACAGTCACCCCTGTACTGACTGTTTCTGGCATTGGTAGCTTAGCTTGAGAAGTTGCTGTAAAGCTCAGCGCCAATGCAATTGCGCTTAATGTCAGTGTTATTTTCTTCATAGTTGATCCTTATAATAATGTATTTTCGTGATTAACTACTCACGGAGTGTAATCATAGAGTTTTTCATTACATAAAAATGAGATTTGAATCTCATTGCAGGTCATCAACTATTGATGATACAAAAACAAAAAACCGACACAGTTTCCCATGTCGGTTTTTGTTATTTAAAGTATAAAGGGCGTTATTGAGGCAAAGCCTGTGCTACTGGCACATCTTGACCAAAACCTTTTAAACCCACTACGTGAACATGCTCCGTATTACCTGTCACCTTACGTACCAGTTTATAGGTTGTTCCTTTCTCTGGACTGATATTTTCTGGTGCTGCAATAATTAATTGCATTTCCAATCGGTCACACAGTTCGAATAACGTCGCAATAGATTTTGCATCTAAACGCGCCGCTTCATCCAAGAACAGTAAACGACATGGCGTAATATCTTTCGCACGTAATCGGCGGGATTCTTCTTCCCAGCTTTGAACAACCATCACCAAGATGGACATCCCCGTACCAATCGCTTCCCCCGTAGAGAGTGCGCCACTTTCTGCTTTCAGCCAACCATCTGAACCCCGGTTGACTTCAACATCTAACTCTAAGTAGTTACGATAATCTAACAGCTCCTCACCAATGGTCTGTGGCAAACGTTGCCCCATATCCATTTGAGGATTCAAACGCTGATACAATTTCGCCATCGCTTCAGAGAAGGTTAAACGCTGACTGGTGAACAGGTCTTGGTGCATATCGCTTTCTTCCGATAGCACACTGAGCAGCAATGCATGGCTTTCGCGAATATTGACATTCAGACGAACCCCTTTCACCTGACCAAAGGATACCGCTTGCAGACCTTGGTTTAGCATCCGAATACGGTTTTGTTCTCGCTGAATTGTTTTACGAATAATGTTCGCAACACTCTTCGAGCTAATAGCCAGTTTTTGTTCACGGGCAGTTAGCTCTTCCGTCAAGCGTGCCAACTCGATTTCCATCTGTTCGATTGCATCAATTGGGTCATCAGTACGAATAATATCTTGGCGAATACGTTCACGCAGGTGCTGATATACCGCGATAAAGAACTGAATTTTACGCTCTGGATGTTTTGGATCTTCAGATAAACGCAGTACATCGCGTAAATGTTCATTATCAGCGACCGCTAAACGTAATGCTCCGAGCGCCTTATCCGACATAGAACGTAAGCTATCACCGTCCGTATACGCTAGCTCACGACGATGTAAACGACGCTCAACACCGTTATCTTTCACTAATCGCATTACGGCACACCAACCCGCTTTAGCAGAAACAACTTGTTCGCGGATTAGGTAATAATCTTTTTCTAACTTACGTAGGCGTTTTTGTAAATTATCCATTTCAGCTTCACATAATGTCAGCTGTTTTTCTAATTGGTTAATTCGGGTACGGTTCGCCATCACTGATTGATGCAGTTCATCACGACGAATACTTGCTCGCTCTTGTGCATCAGGATCAGCTTTGACGCCAATTTCCTGCATTTCTGCTTCAAGCTCTTTAAGCATCTCTTGTTTTGTCTCAAATGAGCTACGCAGAGAAGCAAAAACTTGATGATATTGGGTACTTTGAGCTTGATGTTGACGCAACTGTTCACGCGCACGTGTACGTTCAGCTTCGGCATGTTCTAAACGTTGACGCAGTTTTTCGTTGAGATCAGCATTTTCATTCACCATCCCCGTAGAGTCACTGTAACTATAGTGAGCTCGACGCTGAACGACTTCAACTAAAGCAAAGGCTTGCTGTTTGGCTTGCTGCTGAGTATGTTTTGCTAACTCGTAATCTTTACGTAGTTGGTCATGTTGCTCAGGGTCGCTCAATAACACAGTGACTATTGGCTCTAATTTTGCCAGATTATTACCGTATTTATTGAGGAAATGAGCCGCCTCTTCGGCTTCAGAAAGCTCTTCGCGGATCTCTTCGACTCTATCCGCCAGCGTTTCATCCATCAGTAAATTAACTTGAGGTAGTAAGCGATTGAGCGTCAATAAGCTCTCTTTACCTTGGGTAAATTGCTGACGTTGCTGTTGAGTTTGTTCTTCAAACTGAGTTAATGCACGCTCTAACTCAGTACGTCTTTGATTTAATGTGCGAATTTCTGCTTCAGGATCAGCTTCAAACGCAACAGAGATATGCTGACCAATAAAGCGGCTAAAGGCTTGGTGAGCACGCTGAATTTTTTGTACATCAAACGATAATGTCGCATAACGTTCAGATAACTCATCACGTTCTGCACTTAATGATTCCAAATGACTTTCACGTGCTGCACGGCCAAATAATGGCAGCTCAGGGTAGCGAGAATAACGCCATTGACGCTCTGATGAACGAACGAGTACCGCATTTTCAAACTCTTGAGCATCAAAAACGCTGTCATCAAAGGATTGAGGATCCCCCTCGATAAAATACACGTCATCAGGGCAATCTTGTAAGCTTTCTAGTTGGCTACGTACCACGGAAAGATCTTGCACCACGATACCATGACGAGCTGGACCATACAGTGCCGAAAAATAGGCGGCATCTTCGATGGTAATATCATCATAGATTTCAGATAGCAGCATTCCATTAAAACGCTCAGCTAATGCCAGCATTCGGCTATCTTCCGCACCACTCGGCTGGCTTAAACGTTCAATTTGCTTTTCCAGTTCGCGGCGTTGTGCAGAAACTTCATCACGTTCAACGGTGATCTCCCTTTCTTGCTCCAGAAGCTGCTGCATATACTCAGTCACTTCTGTGCTATTTTCAAAGGTTTCACCCGATTGTTCATTCAGTTGTGTGAGCGCTTCTTGCGCCATAATCCACGCTGGTGCTTTAGCGGATAACTGACTAATTCTTTGGCGAATTTGCTCTAATTCTTGACGCATTTCCATACGTCTTTCGCCACTTTCACTGACGCCAAGACTCAATTCTTCTTGTAATGCTTCTAACTCAGCCATCAGCCCGTCTAATTCATCCGGCTCATAACTTTGTCCATGACGCTTACAGAATTCATTGAGTACTTTTTCAGCATTTTTTTGGCTATCTAAACGCTGTTGTAGTTCAGAAAGCTGCATGCGTAATGGCTGAACACGCTCAGCTAAGTGCTGTTGTGAAGACCAATCACGCAGCAAAGTGCGTGCTTGCTGATAAGCCTCTGAACGGCTAACGTCACCTACCATGGTTTTCACCAACTGATAAGCTTGTTCAAATTGACTATGAGCGGCATCAGCCACGCTCATTTTTTGTTCTAAGGCTAATAAACTTTCCGTCGCTTGCTGCTCTTTGGCTTCAAACGTTTCTAGCCATTCGTCTGCATTTTCAATTGTTAAATCAGGTAACTGACATAATTCTCGAGCACGATTTAGCGCATGTAGAGCTTGCTGATATTGAATCGCTCGGGTTTGTTGAACGTCGAGGGCTTGCTGATAATCGGCTAACTGGTTTTTCAGTTCGTCCACTTCGATTTCAGCCGCTTGAGCTCGGGTATCTAATTCTTCTTGCTTCTCAGTGGCTTCAGCTACCACTTCACTTTGTTCTTCAAGACGATATGTGAGTTCTTCAATATCAGCTTGATAACGATCGATTTTTTCTTGTTGGCGTAATGCCGCCTGCACCAGATTTAAATGGTCGCTAGCTGCCTGATAATCTGCTTCGATCTCTGTCGATGCTTCAGTCTGTTCATTAAGCTCACGCGCCATTTCAATGCTACGCACTTGCTCAATACGCAATTGTTTTCGGCTGCTATACAGCTCACTACGGGCGGCCAATGCACTATCTAAATGAATACGACGCTCATTAGAGTGACGCATATAGTCAGCAGAAACGTAGTCTGTGGCTTCATGAATCAAGTGCTTAAATAAATCACGATCTGATTGGGTGACGCGAATGGCTTCCAGCGTTAAACGGTTTTCACGTAATGCCGCTTCCATATCTTGGAAAGCCTTACGGACCCCGCTATTTTCAGGCAATAAATAGTCACGTAATGAACGAGTTATCGCACTCGAAATACCACCGTACAGTGACGCTTCAATGAGACGATAATATTTACTACGATCTCCTGCAGAGCGTAGGCGTTTAGGCAATACACCCAGTTCAAATAATACAGAGTGATAATCTGTAATTGAGTGAAACTGTTTAAACAGGATTCCCTCTTGTTTTTCTAAGCGATCTTTTAAGTCATTCAGTGGGATGACTTTTGCCTGACGCCCTTCAAAGACTTCCGTTAAAATCTCAGTTGGAACAGTTGCTAACGGTACCCCTTGGATCATAAATGGCTTGATATCGACTTTTTTGTCACGCCCAGCAACTTGCTGTAAGCGAACTCCAACCATAACTCGCTGATGTTTAGAGTTTAGAACATCCAATACTGCATAACAGACACCCGGACGTAGTTTTCCGTGTAAGCCTTTATCTCGAGAACCTGATGTTGCCCCAGCCTCAGTGGTATTACGGAAGTGCAACAAGGTTAAGTCAGGGATCATCGCGGTGATAAATGCCGCCATGGTGGTAGATTTTCCCGCACCGTTCCCGCCTGATAGCGTGGTCACTAATTCATCAAGGTCAAAGGTTCGAGCAAAGAAACCGTTCCAATTCACTAGCGTCAATGAGCGAAATTTTCCGCGTTCAATCATTCTTGTTCATCCTCATCACTTTCAGCCAGATCTTGACTCTCTTCGGTATCTTCATCATCGCTATCACGCAGAGATAATTCTCCTTCAAGGGATACCGCTTCACCGTCACGGATCATGCGCAATTGCGCTTCCTGCGGACTGTCGCCACTGCGCACATCTGCACCAAAACGGAATACAGATTCATTAATAATAAATTTACCTGAATCATTTTGTAGGAAATAGACCATTCCCAAACGGCGTAACCGGTTTAAGGACGTTTTGAGTTTTTCCTGTAATTTTTGCTTATCAAGGTCAGAACCCGTAGAACGCTGATTCACAAATTTCAATAATTTGTTTTCATCCGCCAGTGATAAGAGCTCTTCGAAAAGCTCTTGTGACGTAAAAATACCTTGGTTGGTTAAACGTTCAGGGCTGAGATAGAGGTAGCACAGAATTTTACCCACCATCATATCCAGTTCAGAAAGTACAGAACGTGGAATCAGTGTGGTTGAGCGCGGACGTAAGTAGAAGAAACCTTCTGGAGCACGGATCAATTCAACATTATAACGTGAATAAAATTGCTCTAAGGCTTCCTGAAAATCCATTAAATATGCGTGATTATCAAGGTCATCAATACTAATGTGACGACCCGAACGCAATTGGCTATCTAGCTCGGGGAAAATAGGATTAGCTAGTGCTTGAGCCAGCTTAACTGGCATATATTGTTCAATATTTGTCGATGACATGTGCCTGTACCTTGGCTCCGTGCTCATTAATAGCTCGCCATTCTGCCGGTAATCCCGCCAGATCAGCCTCTGCGATACCTAATTTTACAGCTTGATCGATAATAATACGCGCAACATCGAAGTGACGTTTATACGGGTATTGCTTCAAGTAACTCTGTAATACGTTGCCAATGTCCAACGGTTTTTTGTCGGTTTTATAGAACGCGAGTTGCGCTTCAATTAACGCCGCCAGTTGGTCATTGAGTTCGCTAAACTCTTCAAACTCCAGATCAGGTGGAAGTTCCCCCATCACCTCTTCATCATGCAGAGACAACTCTTCATCACGCATATCAAATAACCGATCCGCATTGGTATAGGTGAGCGCCCAAGGGCTATCGAGATATTGCTGCACTGACTGACGTAAGCGTTGAGAAAATATACGGTTTTTATCCATATCAATTGCGGTACGGATAAATTTATGTACGTGGCGGTCATAACCAATCCATAAATCTATAGATTGCTGTCCCCAGCTCACGATACGGTCTAATTTATTTTGTAAATCAAAGATTAATCTATCAACCATTTCAGAGAATTGTGGCGCATTCATATTCGCCTCTTGGATACGCAGCAAGTTAGCTTGTAGCTTGTCTCCTGCTGCTTCCAAGGTATCTTGTAGCTCTCTTAACGTACCAGATGTTTCTGACAATAACTGTTCACAGTTCGCAATAGCTGCCTGCCAATCCTGATTCAATAGGGATGCAATATCTTCTTTGACGCTGTTTTGCTGCTCATCCATGATGCGCTGTGAAAGGTCAATACTGTCAAAAATTTCAGCCACTGAATATTTCAATGGTGCGAAAACATGGCGATGCCAATAGAATTCATCGCCACCTTCTTCTGCTGATTCTGCTGCTCGTTGTAGCTCTCCCGCCACAATTGATAGCTGCATAGACAGTCTTAAGGTTGAAAATTCACGCTGACGAATATAATAATCGCTGATCCCGATACCAAGGGGAGTTAGTCGATAAATCGCATTGCCTTCAACAATGTCGCTGGCAAAACGGTTGAATATTTTCTGGCGAACCATGTCATTGATGGCGTTATTCGCTCTGACAGCCAGTGATTCTGTGGTCTGCTCGAAACCTTTACAGACTTCACGAAATGCATCCACCAGCTCCCCTTCACTCATTTCACCATTGACCCGCTCACTGTTAAGAACAGCAACCGCTAGCAAAAAAGCTAAGCGTTCTGCAGGTAGGGAAATCGCAAAATCATTTTTTCGTGCCCAAGACACGAGTTCAGGGACGGTCTGGGAAAAATCACTCATAAATCGTCCTTTTGTGTTTGTTTGCGTGCCATGACATGAATATATCGTCCCATGCTGATATAGGGTTCTTCACGACAATATTGTTGTTCTAGCGCTAATAACGCTGGAAAATCTTTTTGTTGTAATTGTCTACTTTGCAAATAGTCATGAAACACTCGAACACCACTTTTGCCTAAAATGTCCATACCACAGCCGATTAGCCACTCATCAACCTGCACAGGGAAAAGTGGGTTTTGTGGCGACAACGAGCGTTTGCGGCGACGTTGAATATGGGGAGTTGCAAGATGGAAATTACCTAAAATTGCATTGCGCATCACCAAGCCATTTGCATTATAGAACATGACAGAAAATATGCCCTCTGGTCTGATTATATCTGCCAGTTGCTCTAATGCATATTTTTGATCGCTAATCCATTCAAGAACCGCGTGAAAAAGTACAAAATCGACGGGTTTATCGAGATGTTGAGCAATATCTTGTACGGCACAATGAATGAAGCTGATATTCTCGCTAATTCCTTGCTCATCAGCAAGTACCGATGCCCGTTCCAGCATTTCTTCGGATAAATCGCAAAGAATAACTTGATGGCCCATTGCAGCAAGTTTTCGAGAAAAATGCCCTTCACCACCACCCGCATCTAATATACGTAAGCGTTGCCCTTGAAAATGAGTTTCAAGTAACTGGCTAATATCTTGCCAAACCACCGCTTCACGGATTTTCCCTTTTGTCGTTCCATAAATATTTTTTGCAAATTTATCGACAATATCATCAAAGTTGCGGTCTGCCATGGGCTATCCAATTACCTATAATTTGTTATCTACATCTCATCAGCCGATTAATCATCCTACATTATCAAAAATCAATTCCTTCTCATCATGATGACGATGAAAATAGTTCAAACTGGGAATTGGTCCACAAAATGAATAATGTTTATTCCGAAGAAAATCAGATGATCAAGGCGGCGATTATAACAGATAATCGCCCTGTTTTTGCATAGTACTTTATTTTGCATAGCATTTTATTACTGATGCGACTACATTTTACCAAACGACTTTCAATACCTTTGATACGGGTACTTTTATGCTATTTCTACTCAAAAAATATATTGGCTCCCTCTTGATGCCATTGCCGTTACTTTTAATCATCGGGATAATTGGGTTAATTTTACTGTGGCTTACCCGTTGGCAAAAAAGTGGCAAAACCTTGGTCACCGCCAGCTTATTGATGATTGCGTTACTCGGCTTGCAACCTATTTCTGACCGATTACTTGCCCCCGTTGAAAGTCAGTATAATAAACGTTATGAGCTAATCACCGATAACCCACCCTCTGATGTTAAATACATTGTCGTTCTCGGGGGCGGTTTTACTTATAATCCTGATTGGAGCCCAAGCTCTAACTTACTCAGTAATAGCCTGCCACGCGTGACTGAAGGTGTTCGTTTATATTTACAGCATCCAGGAAGTAAGTTGATCTTTACTGGTGGGAAAGCCAGTAGCTCAAAAAGTAGTGCAGAAGTCGCCGCGATGGTTGCACAATCATTGGGGGTCCCAGCACAAGATACCCTTCCATTGACCGAGCCAAAAGATACCCAAGAAGAAGCTTTTGAGGTGGAAAAAATTATTGGTAAACAGCCATTCTTATTGGTAACGTCAGCAAACCACTTGCCTAGGGCATTAAAAATGTTTACTAGCCGAGGAATGCAACCTTACCCAGCTCCCGCCAACCAATTGGTCATCACTAGTGAGATCAATCCTTGGGAACGCTATATTCCTTCTTCTTTCTATTTTAGTCACAGTGAACGCGCATGGTACGAACTACTCGGTTCAATTTGGTGGCATATCAAACCCGACAATATTCAACCTCTTGATGAAGATACCGCTGAATAAAAAGCAAAAAAGGTGTAGCTCATTGAGTTACACCTTTATTTTAATTTTACTGAAGCAGAATATTATGCCTGAAATTGCTGTCTGACTATTTCTAAGTCCTCAGGGGTATCAACTCCCGCACCTGGTGCTTTTTCAGCAACTGCAACATGGATTTTCTCCCCATACCACAGTACTCGCAACTGTTCTAACATCTCTATTTTTTCTAATGGGCTAGCTTCCCACCCAATATAGCGACGAATAAAACCTGCACGATATGCATAAATACCAATATGACGTAAGAAAGTATCGCCAATGGTCTCTTTACTCACGGCAAATTGGTCTCTATTCCAAGGAATAGTTGCGCGAGAAAAATACAGGGCATAGCCGTCTTTATCCATCACAACTTTCACCGCATTCGGGTTAAAAGCTTCTTTGGCGTCATGAATTGGTACCGCAAGTGTACCCATATTGGCTTTGCTACCCTGAAGATTTTGTGCAACTTGGCGAATTATTTCTGGCGGAATCAATGGCTCATCACCTTGGACGTTAACAATAATTTCATCGTCAGCAAAACCATAGGTATCGATAACTTCCGCTAGTCGCTCAGTTCCAGATTGGTGATCGGGATTCGTCATACAAGCTTCACCACCCGCTTTAATGACAGCTTTAGCAACATCAGGATGGTCTGTCGCAATGATCACTCGACTTGCTCCTGATTTAATCGCTTGCTCCATCACTCGCACAACCATCGGTTTACCATGAATATCCGCTAGAGGTTTACCGGGTAGGCGTGTTGAAGAGTAACGAGCAGGAATTATGACGGTAAACATGTTATTACTGTCCTTCGTCTAGAGCGATTTTACGAGCTTCATTCTCTAATAAGACAGGGATCCCATCGCGAATTGGGTAGGCGAGATGATCAAATTTGCAGATTAGTTCGAGATTTTCTTTGTTGTAACTTAGCTTGCCATGGCATGCAGGACAGGCAACGATTTCAAGTAAACGGTGATCCATGCTTTCTCCCAAATGGATTTAAACTCACTTGGCGTCAGGATATCACATGCAGATATCACCGTTAACTCTAATCTTGCACTATTAAGATCTCCTGCGGAAGATGAGAGGATAAGGTGCAGGAGAAATAGTTCTGTTAATTATTTAATTAGAAAGTAATAACGTCTCTTGCCGTTATACCATCTGAATTACGAGTAACAGAGAACTCGACGTTTTGGCCTTCGGATAGTGATTTGATTTTTTTGTTCGCAAGTGATTTAGTTGTCACGAAAATATCATCGCCACCATTGCATGGTGAAATAAAACCGTAACCTTCTTTTGCGTCAAACCATTTAACTCGACCCATATGTAATTGAAAATTCATGTTGAAACTCCTTCTCGTTCCGAGAACAATATTTTTATATTTGTATCATTACTCTCTACTTGTTACCCCATTTAATATTGCCGATCTATTAACACAATTAAGAGTAATTAACTTAACCAATCTATGCATGAAATAATTATGCATATTATATAACGACCCAAGTATGGATTTTAGACACCACACAACAACCGTAAACTTAACAGTCTATTTTGACATTATGATGACAATACAATAGTAGTATAAGTAGGTATTGCGAGGATAAGTGACTAACTCAAGAACGGGTCGTAAAAGTACAGTTAGTAATAATCCATTTATTAATGTATTGCAACTTGATACATAATAAGTGGATCAGCATCACATTACGGGTATTATTATCTGAAATAAATCTGGAAAGCAAGCGTTTTTATTTCAGATAAGTGATTTTATTTCACTTAATATTTTTTTTTCGCCAAATTGTTCCAATTTTGCATCCACTGGAAGATACCACCAATTACTTTGGGCAAAAGATTGGCATTTCACTGCATCCTTTTCCGTCATAAGTAAATTATGGGAGTCGTCAGCTAAACTTATCAATTGCTGTTGACTATAAGGTTGATGGTCAGAAAAAGCATAGGTACGAACTAAAGAAATACCTTTGTCAGCCAAAGAGGTAAAAAAACGAGGTGGATGTCCAATACCAGCCATGGCGATAACTGAATGCAACTCCTGAACCGAACGCTTCTCTCCAGTGAGTAAATTGACCGCGACATTTCCGTGAAGAGACATTAAGATTTCATTTTCTTGTGGAACCCCACCATTGACGATTAAAGCATCAACAGTTTCTAATCGACCCGCTCTTTCACGCATCGGACCCGCGGGTAGCCACCATCCATTTCCAAAGCGACGTTGCCCATCAATAACCACAATTTCATAATCACGCTGCAAGGCGTAATGTTGAAGACCATCATCAGTGATGATGATATCTAACTGAAAATTACTGATTAGTGCTTTGATAGCATCACTACGCTTAGGTGCAACGGCGACAGGAACTTTCGTGCGATGATAAATCAATACGGGCTCATCACCTGCAGCTTCAGTTGTTGTATCATGCTTAAGGATCAGAGGATAATTTTCTGATTTTCCGCCATACCCGCGAGATACTACACCAACGCGAATACCCTGCTGAGTTAATGACTCTACAAGCCAAATCACCACAGGGGTTTTACCATTTCCCCCTGCAGTTAAGTTGCCTACCACAACGACTGGGATAGGCGCTTTCCATGAACGAAATAATCCAGTTTTATAGCCAACATGCCTTATTTTCGTGATCAATCCATATAGGAAAGATAACGGCAGAAGCAAGATATATAGCCATGATTTACCGGACCAAATTCGTTCAATCATTCTTAAATTGGATCCTATGTAACTGAGCGTAAGCACCATTTTCCGCTAATAGCATTGCATGGGTGCCTCGTTCAATAATATGACCATCTTGAACTACAAGAATTTCATCCGCATTCTCAATCGTTGATAAACGGTGAGCAATGACCAGTGAGGTTCTATTTTTCTGCAATTCATTCAATGCAGCTTGAATAGCACGTTCAGATTCGGTATCCAATGCTGAGGTTGCTTCATCCAAAATTAGAATTGGAGCATCACGTAATAATGCGCGAGCAATCGCAATACGCTGGCGCTGACCACCAGATAGCATCACACCGTTTTCACCAATAACCGTATCTAGCCCATTGTCTAATTTGCTAATAAAGTCCATGGCATACGCCATTTCAGCCGCTTTTTCAATTTCTTCTCGGCTATAGCGTCCACCCGTTGCATAAGCAATATTATTTGCGATGGTGTCATTAAATAAGTAAACGTGCTGTGAAACGAGAGCGACTTGGCTACGCAGAGATTCTAACGTGTAATCGCGAATATCATGACCATCAATACGGATACTGCCTTTATCGATATCATAGAAACGCGTAATTAGATTCGCAATTGTTGATTTACCTGAGCCAGAGCGCCCTACTAAAGCGACTGATTTTCCTGCCGGTAAAGTGAATGACACATTTTCTAATGCAGGGTGTTCCTTAGTTGCATAAGTGAAGGTCACAGAATCAAATTCAATATCGCCTTTAACATCACTCAGTACTTTAGTGCCCTCATCTTTCTCTTTTTCGGTATCTAAAATAGCAAACAAGGTTTGGCAAGCGGCCATGCCACGCTGGAATTGAGCATTCACGTTAGTCAGTGACTTTAATGGACGCATCAAAGCAAACATAGAAGAGAAAACCACACCGATAGTACCCGGAGTCAACGTATCCATAATTTCAGGAAAACTTGCGGCATATAACACAAAAGCTAAAGCCAATGAGGCAATCATTTGAACAATAGGATCAGAGATAGCAGATGCGCTGACCATTTTCATATTTTGGCGACGCATATGATTACTGACTTTATCAAAGCGTTCAGTTTCTACTTTCTGGCCACCAAAAATTAAGACTTCTTTGTGGCCTTTTAGCATCTGCTCTGCACTCGTCGTTACCTGTCCCATGCCTGTTTGCATGTTTTTACTGATTCGACGAAAACGCTTAGATACTATTCTGATCGCAATTGATACCACTGGAGCAATCACAATTAAAATAAGCGACAGTTGCCAGCTATAGTAAAACATCAAACTAAATAAACCGATGATATAGGCACCTTCACGGATAATTGTGATCAACGCACCCGATGCAGAAGAAGCAACTTGTTCTGAGTCATAGGTAATACGAGACAATAGAGTCCCTGTAGACTGCTGGTCAAAATAACTCACCGGCATTCCCATCATATGACCAAACAATTTACGGCGCATGCTCATAACCACTTTCCCGGAAACCCAAGAAACACAATAGGTTGAGACAAAGCTTGAAGCACCACGGACCACCATCAAGCCTAAGATTGCAATTGGTAGCCATTTTAACGTGTCATTATCTGCTTTACCAAAGCCTTCATCTAATAATGGTTTCAATAAGGAAATCATAAACGCATCACCAGCAGCGTTAATGATAAGAGCGATTGCAGCGACAATTAATCCCGCTTTAAAAGGGGCTATGGTTGGCCATAAGCGGCTAAATGTTTGTTTTGTAGAAAGGTCTTTATCATTCATTCTTTTATTACCAGACTTAATGTAAGCGCACTATTCTACTAGGGAAATGGCCGATCGCCAAACCACAGATGATACCAACGGGGATGTATTTCCTGCCTATATCGTAGAATTTCCATTTTTTCTTTTTTAAAACAAATTGTTATCTGACCAACTTCTGCTGTATTTAACCATTTAATATTGTCATTAGTATAGCGGAAGTAAACTTTGTCTGAGGGTATTTTCCATGGGCTATACCGCGCAGAGGAGACTAACGCTATCCGTGGTTTTACTGTTCTAAGTAATAATGCGGTTGAAGATGTATTACTACCATGATGAGGTGCAAGCAATATATCAGAAGCTAATTGATGTTGATATTGCGCGACAAGGGCTTTTTCCCCTTCTTTCTCTATATCTCCTGTTAGCAATATCCGTTGATATCCATCATCAAGTTGAATCACGCAAGAATCATTATTATGGGACTCAATTGATAATTTTTCTGGCCACAGGACATCAAATTTCAGTTTTCCCCATTTCCAGCTCTGCCCTTGATAGCAAGGTAAATGCTGATTCTCACCAAAACTACTTCGAATATTTACCCATGGATATTGCTGAGTAAGATCAGCCACTCCCCCAGTATGATCTAAATGGTTATGACTTAATATTATTCCTACAGGGGTAATTTGGTGATATTTAACATAGGGGATAATCTGTCGTTTTCCATTGCTTCCCCCTTGCCAACGATTTCCTGTGTCATACAGTATTGCTAATTCCCCTTGTCGAATAACAACAGCTAAACCATGCCCCACATCAAGTAACGTCAAACACCAATCATGAGATTCATGTTTACTCGCCGTTTTATTCGTAAATAACAAAGCCACGATGCAGCTTAACAGCCCAATGTAATTTTTATGCCAATGAAATAAAATCGCGAATAGTAATCCCCAAAATAAAAAAATCACATACCAAGAAATCGAATTAATCTCTAGCCAGTACCCTTCCAAGAATATTAATGGTCGTAAACTAAACACAAGAACTTCATCAATGAGTTGAAAAGCCAACTCTTGCCAATAATTTATTGGCAAGAGAAATAAGCTAAAAATTGTCGGGACAACAATCCATGTCACAATAGGAACAAACCATAAATTGGCAAATAGGCTCATCAAATTAATACCGCCAAACAATAAAACCTGGATAGGTATCAATAAAATCAATAAGCCAACTTGTAAATGCAATAAAGGTGCAATTTTGCCAATGAATGGGCGATAACGAATATTATCAGATAGTGGGAAAATTTTAATCCAGTATAAAATGGCTAATACAGCAAAACTCGATAACCAAAAACTATCCGAAAGAATGGCTAGTGGGTCAATCAACAAAATAAAAGCAACACTCCATAATGCCCATTGCCATGGGAAGCAATAAAATGGCTGCTGCCGAATGTACGCCCATAGCAATAATGCAAGAAAAGCCCGAGTCGCTGGAATAGCAAAGTCAGAAATCCACGCATACAAAAATGCAAAGAGTAGTCCAGAGATCATCGGGATATTTTCATTAATCCATTTTGCCGGAAAAAAATATTGTGCCAACCAAATAAATCGATATCCGATCAGATACGCAATACCAATATGTAAACCAGATATTGCAATCAAATGAGTTAGCCCCGTATTCTGTAATAACTGAGAATGCCCTTCCGTCAATAATCCCCTTTCACCAAACATCAATGCATAAATAATGCCCGCATTAGCGAGAAAATGTAATTTATCACTAAAATGATTTATTACATTTTGTCGTAAAGAACATTGAGGATTTACTAGCTCTAATTGTTGACCTTTTAATGAGCCAATTATCCTCTGAGATAGCAGGTAACGCTGCTGATTAAAACCTCCCTCATTAAGAGAAGAGTGCAGTGGATTCAATTTTCCATTAATTAGCCAGCGCTGACCTGCACATACTGATATAGAAGAGTTTCCCTTCCATTTCCACGTTGCATACAACGGTGGAAAGACCCTTTTACCTTCAATTTTATCAATACTAACTGTGAATTTTTTTTCTGACGTATTGACAGGAATACTGACAATAGTAATTTGTAATAGATGTGAAGTTCCAGAAAGAGATTCTATTTTTCTCCTTATGTCTTCACCATGCCAGCATCCCCACGAAAAGCTAATAACCACGACTACACACAAGCGAATAAATTTGTTTCCCCGGATAAATAGCACAATCATAAATAGCATAATGATTACGGCAATATTGTTTGTAATATGGGGTAGTTGAGGAATAAACAATAATGGTAATACTCCCCCAATAATTGCCAGTGCCACCTCTGAGTAAGACAGTATTATTTGATTCTTTCGCGTTAACCAACCTTTATTCATTGTCGACTCGTTCCCTTCGTGCTCTATTTTTATAGGGTAACGACAGCATTGATGTTTATACATTCTGAACAAAAGCTACTGTGTAGTTGTTTCCAAAGTCAGTGAGTGTTTTGCTGTTTAGCAAAAATAGATTGTGAAGCTGCTCGTAAAACAGACTATTTGTTGGCAAATGACGAGAGGAAAAGTGGTTGGGATGAGTGATAAAAGAGTCAGTAAAGGGATCAAAGTAAGCGTAAGATTGACATAAAAAAACAGCGCTATATGAAACATAAGCGCTGTTTTGTCGTAATAATTAAGATTTACAGTCGATTATTGACCGTAAATATTTACACGGTCACGTAATTCTTTACCCGGTTTGAAGTGGGGAACGTATTTACCTTCCAGTTCCACTTTATCACCAGTTTTTGGATTACGGCCAACACGCGGAGCACGGTAGTGAAGAGAAAAACTGCCGAATCCACGGACTTCAATACGCTCGCCACTAGCCAGCGTATCAGCCATATGCTCAAGTATTTCCTTTACAGCTTCCTCAACGGTTTTCGCTGAAAGATGAGACTGCTGGCTAGCCAGTCTTTCAATTAACTCAGACTTGGTCATAGTACCTCCCTAAACTACCGTCACAAAGGGGTAACCGAAGTTACCCCCACTTAATTATTCGCCTTTAGCTGCTTTGAAAGCTTCAGCCATTGCATTGTTACCAAATGCAGTATCTTCTTGTTTGTTCACAGCTGCGACAGCATCTTTTTCATCAGATTCATCTTTAGCACGAACAGACAGGTTGATTACACGGTTTTTACGATCAACACCTGTGTATTTAGCTTCAACATCATCACCAACGTTCAGAACCAGAGTTGCATCTTCAACACGGTCACGTGAAGCTTCTGATGCACGCAGGTAACCTTCAACGCCCAGAGTCAGCTCTACAGTTGCACCTTTAGCATCAACTGCGATTACTTTACCAGTAACGATTGCACCTTTCTTGGTTGCTGCCAGGTAGTTGTTGAATGGATCTTCAGCTAACTGTTTAACGCCCAGAGAAATACGCTCACGCTCTGCGTCGACTTGCAGAACAACAGCTGCGATTTCGTCGCCTTTCTTGTATTCACGAACTGCTTCTTCGCCTGTAACGTTCCAGGAGATGTCAGATAAGTGAACCAGGCCATCGATGCCGCCGTCCAGACCAATGAAGATACCGAAGTCAGTGATTGACTTGATTTTACCTTCAACGCGGTCACCTTTGTTGTGAGTCTCAGCGAATTGCTGCCATGGGTTAGATTTGCATTGTTTCAGGCCTAAAGAGATACGACGACGTTCTTCATCGATATCCAGAACCATAACTTCTACAACATCACCAACGTTAACAACTTTAGATGGGTGGATGTTTTTGTTAGTCCAATCCATTTCTGAAACGTGTACCAGACCTTCAACGCCTTCTTCGATTTCCACGAAGCAGCCGTAATCAGTCAGGTTAGTAACGCGACCAGTCAGTTTAGTACCTTCTGGATAACGTTTAGCGATTGCGACCCAAGGATCTTCGCCCAGTTGTTTCAGACCCAGAGAAACACGAGTGCGTTCACGGTCGAATTTCAGAACTTTAACATTGATTTCATCACCAACGTTGACGATTTCGCTTGGGTGTTTAACACGTTTCCAAGCCATGTCAGTGATGTGCAGCAGGCCGTCAACACCGCCCAGATCAACGAATGCACCGTAGTCAGTAAGGTTCTTAACGATACCTTTAACTTCCATGCCTTCTTGCAGGTTTTCCAGCAGTTGATCGCGCTCAGCGCTGCTTTCAGATTCAATTACAGCACGACGAGAAACAACAACGTTGTTGCGTTTCTGATCCAGCTTGATTACTTTGAACTCAAGCTCTTTGCCTTCCAAGTGAGTAGTATCACGAACTGGGCGTACATCTACCAGTGAACCTGGTAAGAACGCACGAATGCCGTTCAGTTCTACAGTGAAACCACCTTTAACTTTACCGTTGATAACACCAGTAACAGTTTCAGCTTCTTCGTAAGCTTTTTCCAGCATCAGCCATGCTTCATGACGTTTAGCTTTCTCACGAGACAGAATAGTTTCACCGAAACCATCTTCTACTGCATCCAGCGCTACATCGATTTCGTCGCCAACTTGGATTTCTAGCTCACCCTGAGCATTTTTGAACTGTTCTACTGGGATAGCAGATTCTGATTTAAGACCTGCGTCTACCAGTACTACGTCTTTATCGATAGCAACTACTGTACCGCGTACAATAGAACCAGGACGAGTTTCAATATTCTGCAGGGATTCTTCAAAGAGTTGAGCAAAAGATTCAGTCATATTAATGATCTTCAAGTGTTTTTAATTAACGTCCACATAGCTTCCCGCCAAATGGGGTTGTTTCACATACCCAACAACATTCCATGTCATAAGGTTTTAGCCATGCTAGAAAAATAACCAGCATGGAGGTAATTGCGTATATTATCTAATTATAAGCCAAAATACAGCCTATTATTGCGATAATTGTAGAATTTTTTTAGCGTAGGTGCGTGCTTTTTCAATAACTTCCTCAATAGACATACTTGTCGAGTCCAGCACTAACGCGTCTTTCGCAGCAACTAAGGGGGCCACTGAACGGTTACGATCTCGATAGTCACGTTCTTGTATTTCAGCTAAAAGTCGCTCGAAATTAACATCAAATCCTTTTTCTTGTAGCTGCTTCATCCTGCGATGAGCGCGCTCTTCAGCCGAAGCATCCAGAAAAATTTTCACTGGTGCGTCAGGAAAAACGACTGTTCCCATATCACGACCATCGGCAATCAATCCTGGAAGAGTTCTAAATGCGCGCTGACGTCTTAATAACGCTTCTCTCACTCGAGGGAAAGTGGCAGTTTGTGAGGCTGTATTTCCGACTGTTTCGGTTCTAATTTCGTTAGAAACATCTTCCCCTTCAAGAATGACTTTTAAACTATTTTCTTCAGGGACAAAGCGCACGTCCAAATTTGCAGCTAAAGGTACTAATGCATCTTCGGATTGGATATCAACATGATGATGCAAAGCCGCTAATGCTAAAACGCGATAAATTGCACCAGAGTCTAATAATTGCCATCCAAATTCATTTGCTAATGCTTGGCAAAGTGTACCTTTGCCTGCTCCGCTAGGTCCATCAACGGTAATTACAGGGGCGATTGCCACCATAAAAAAGTCTCCTTTTCTGCAAATAGCCTTAGCTACCCGCAATTAAAATCTGTGGGGACATTATACCTACTCATCGATTTTGTGAAATAAGCAGGTTGATATGTTAGAAATAAAAATAGTAGAGATTGAGAGAAAATACAGAAAGGATTTCGATGGTTAATATATGCCTGTCGTACACCAACCATCGAATAACAAATTAACTTAAACGCGCTAATTGCTGAAAATAGTCAGGGAATGTCTTAGCCGTACAACCCGGATCAAGGATTGTTACTGGAGTATCTGACAATGCAACTAATGAAAAACACATCGCAATCCGGTGATCATTATAGGTTTCGATGTCTGCATGCTTAAGATGTTTAGGTGGAACAATGCGAATAAAATCATAACCCTCTTCAACTTCAGCACCTACTTTACGTAGTTCAGTTGCCATGGCATAGAGCCTGTCAGTTTCTTTCACACGCCAGTTGTATATATTGCGGATCACCGTTTCGCCTTTCGCAAATAAAGCCACAGTCCCAATAGTCATCGCTGCATCAGGAATAGTATTCATATCCATGTCGATACCGTGAAGCGTATCGCGCTCACATTCAACATAGTCATCCCCCCAGCGAATTATTGCGCCCATTTTTTCTAGAACATTAGCGAATTTGGTATCACCTTGTAAGCTGTTACGGCCAATACCCGTGACGCGAACCACACCACCTTTAATTGCAGCGGCAGCTAAAAAATAAGATGCTGAAGAGGCATCCCCCTCAACAAGGTATTCCCCTGGAGATTGATACTGTTGCTGACCTTTAATAATAAATTTCTGATATTGTTGATTATCGACGTCTACACCAAATGTTTTCATCAGTGCTAACGTGATGTCGATATAAGGCTTCGAGACTAAATCACCCACAATAGTAATGACCGTATCTTGTTGCGCTAATGGCGCAGCCATGAGCAACGCCGTTAAAAACTGGCTAGAGACAGAGCCGTCTACCGAAATTTCGCCCCCCATAAAACCGCCTCTTAAACGCATTGGCGGATAATTTTCTTGCTCAAGGTATTCAATATGAGCACCGCCTTCTCTTAAAGCATCAACGAGATGCCCAATGGGGCGCTCTTTCATTCGGGGTTCACCCGTTAAGATAATATTATTGTTACTCAACGACAGTGCAGCTGTTAATGGGCGCATCGCCGTTCCTGCATTACCTAAAAAAATTTCAAGTTCGCCTTGATGAAATAAACAGCCATTAATCCCTTCCACACGACAGCGGGTTTTATCATCCGATAACTGAAAACTAACACCCAACTGGCTTAATGCATTCAGCATATGGCGAATATCATCACTGTCTAACAAGTTAGTGAGTACCGTCGTTCCTTTAGCCATAGCTGCTAATAAAAGTGCGCGGTTGGATACACTTTTTGACCCTGGCAGGTTAATCGTGCCATTAATTGAAGAAATTGGTTGTAATGTCAGGGATTGCATAAAAAGTGTTTTCTCCGATGTGATTTCCGACTGTTCTCATTATTTAATTCGTTTTGATTGGAACTAGGGGAACCGATCAGCCCATCCTGAGCTGATCGGTTTTTGGTACTTGGTACTTAATAATTGGTACTTAATATTTTTATGCGTGATGACGCTCAAACTCAGCCATAAAATCGACCAATGCCTGAACACCCGCTAGTGGCATCGCATTATAAATGGATGCACGCATCCCACCAGATACTTTGTGGCCTTTTAATGATAAAAGACCTTGATTCTTAGCATCCTCGATAAACGTCGCATCCAATTCAGGATTTTGCATTTGGAACGGAACGTTCATCCAAGAGCGATTTTCTACCGCTACACGGTTAATATAAAATTCGCTATCATCAATTGCGCTATATAGTAATTGAGATTTTTCATAATTGCGTTTTGCCATCTCTTGCAACCCGCCCTGCTCTTTAAGCCATTTGAAAACCATACCCGCTAAATACCACGCAAATGTCGGTGGTGTATTAAACATAGACTCATATTGAGCTAATACTGTGTAATCAAATACTGATGGTGTTTGAGTCCATGCTTTGCCCAATAGGTCTTCACGGATGATCACTATCGTTAAGCCCGCAGGACCAATGTTTTTCTGTGCGCCCGCATAGATAACACCATAACGGCTAACATCAATAGGCTTTGATAAGATTGATGAAGAATAGTCTGCGACGACAATTTTATCTGCGGGGAAATTTGGCTCTTCATGAATAGCCAAGCCACCAATGGTTTCATTTGGGCAGTAGTGAATATAGGCTGCATCTTTACTTAATGGCCATTCACTCATTGGCTTAATACTTAAAACACCGTTATCATCTTGAATCACATCAATAATATTTGGAGTACAGTATTTTTGAGCCTCTTTCGCCGCTGATTCTGACCAATAGCCACTAACAACATAGTCCGCTGTTGTTTTATCGCCTAATAGATTCATGGGTAAAGTCGCAAAGTGAGCTCGTGCACCACCATGACAGAATAAAACCTTATAGTTATCTGGAATATTCAATAAGTCGCGTAAATCTTGTTCTGCTTCTTTCGCTACTGCAATGAAATCTTTTCCACGATGGCTCACTTCCATCACAGAAACACCCAGACCTTTCCAATTACATAATTCTTGTTCTGCACGACGCATGACTTCAACAGGTAGCATTGCTGGACCTGCGCTGAAATTATAGACCTGACTCATTGACCTTACCTACCTTAAATTTTGTTAGTTAACATCACTCAGATACTTAAAGTTGTATCATCACGAGTCCTCAGCTGCAATGGTTATTACGTATAGGTAAAAAAAAAGAAAAGGTCATTTTTGATGAGCGAAAAAGAGAACAATTTTGTTAATAGCGTCACATAAACCACTATCATAATTTTATGAGGAAAATAATAATAAAAAAGACAGAAAATCCCGAAACACCTATTTTAGGCACTTCGGGATTAATCAGTAAATTATGGGCAGATTATTTTCTACATCGAGAAAATAATTAGCTGATAACCTTATTAACAATTTCAATAGCTTCTTTTTCAATCAAGTGAAGATGTTCTTCACCACGAAAACTTTCGCAATAGATTTTATAGGCTTCTTCTGTGCCTGATGGCCTAGCCGCAAACCAACCATGATCTGTCATGATTTTTAGCCCGCCGATCGGTGCACCATTACCCGGAGCTGTCGTTAAGCGCTGAGTAATTTTATCTCCAGCCAAGGTATCTGCCGCTACCATTTCTGGGGAAAGTTTACTGAGTTTAGCTTTCTGCTCATGGGTCGCTTTGGCTTGAATACGGCTATAAATTGGAGCACCAAATTTTTCAGCTAATTTATTATAACGCTGTTGAGGATTTTCCCCTGTTATCGCAGTAATTTCCGCAGCTAATAGGCATAAAATAATGCCATCTTTGTCTGTAGACCATGGGGTTCCATCAAACTTGAGGAATGAAGCTCCTGCACTCTCTTCGCCACCAAATCCTAAGCTACCGTTAAAAAGCCCTTCGACAAACCATTTAAAACCGACTGGCACTTCAATTAATTCCCGTCCGATATCATTAACCACTCGATCAATCATCGCGCTAGAAACTAATGTTTTACCAACAGCAACATCTTTGCCCCACTGAGGACGGTGTTGGAACAGGTAGTCAATAGCAACCGCTAAGTAATGATTTGGATTCATTAAACCATTCTGTGTGACAATACCATGACGATCATAATCAGGGTCATTAGCAAAGGCTAAATCAAACTTCTCTTTCATTCCGAGTAAACCAGCCATCGCCCAACGGGATGAACAGTCCATGCGGATCACTCCATCATGGTCAAGAGGCATAAAACGGAAAGTTTGATCCAATTGGTCATTCACTATTTCTATATCAAGCTGGTAATATTCAGCAATTTTTTTCCAATACTCGATACCAGAGCCACCTAGCGGATCAACGCCAATTTTTAACCCTGACTTTTGAATTGCCTGCATATCCACAACATCACCTAATGCACGAACATAAGGCATGACTAAATCTTGTTCGGTAATATAACCACTCGCCATCGCATCAGAAAAACGTAAATGCTTCACGCCTTCTAAGCTATTTTCTAATAACTGATTTGCGTGCTTTTCAATCACCGATGTTAGATCTGTATCCGCTGGACCGCCATTTGCAGGATTATATTTAATCCCGCCATCTTCAGGTGGGTTATGAGATGGGGTAATTACAATTCCATCAGCAATATTTTGATGAGCTTGGTTATAACTTAAAATGGCATGGGAGACCGCAGGTGTTGGTGTAAAACCATTTTCTTCTTGTACTACAACATGAACCTGATTAGCAGCTAATACCTCAATCACTGTAATGAATGCAGCTTCCGATAGCGCATGAGTATCTTTAGCTACATAGCATGGTCCCGTTACACCTTGCTGCTTACGTAGATCAGCGATAGCTTGCGCGATAGCTAATATATGGTTTTCATTAAAGTTTTTACGTAGAGCACTTCCACGATGTCCAGAAGTCCCAAATTTGACGGCCTGAGAGGCGTCACTTGGTGTTGGCTGCTGCGTATAGTATTGAGCTGTCAGTTGTGCAACATTAATCAAATCACTTTGAAGTGGAAGCTGCCCTGCACGTTCATGAATTGCCACTTGTTATCTCCCAAAGCACTGATGCTCAGCGTCAAACACCAGTGACTTCTCAATGTTTAGATAGTATTACTCACTTTTTCGATGACATTCGCTGGGAATTTCATCTCTTGCATAATCGCATCGACCATACTGCGCTTACGATTTGTATTCGTATTGGTAATCACCCAATATGGCGTACCTGGGATATGGCGAGGCTTAGATTGCTTACCTGCCGCCAGTAGAGTTTGCTCATCCCCTGCAAAATATACGCGAGTACGCCCATGCATTGACTCTGTTGCACTTTCAAAACTCTTAGCATCTAAGCTATATAGTGTTGACAGAATAAGCATAAAACGATCAATCGCTTTATTTTTTTCCGCGTATGCGTCAGAAAGTAATAACTCCCTGATCACTCTCACTGGATTCTGCTCAACAATTTTTGGATTCAAAACCGGTGCAGCCTGTGGCGCTGACGCCTCTAGATTAATTTCTTTTGCGGGTACTGGCTGCTGCGCGGATTTGAAATTCAACATACGGCGCAAAATATCCGATGCACTTTCACCGATATGCATTGTATGGCTTGCAATATAGCGGTAAAGCTCTTCATCAACTTCTATCGTTTTCATTTTTTCCCAGTACTTTTTTAAACTAAAATTCGCGCCAGATTATAAGCCAGATTTGAAAAAAACAAAACAATTAAAATTTCAATAACTTAAAACGAACAGCTGGTTAAGTTTTATGAAATTTCAGTAAGTTATACCCTATTGAAGTGAGTGAAATTTGGTTTTTAGATACAACCATGCCATGATAAGGCTTCCCATCTGACAGATAAGTTTATCGTAGTCCAAATATGACCGAGTTACTAAATTACACAATCCATAAACCTAATGAACCAATCACTTCAACCCCAGTGGTGCTGATCCATGGGCTATTTGGTGATCTGAATAATTTAGGTGTTTTAGGCCGTGATCTACAGAATTACTTCGATACAATTCAAGTGGATGTACGAAATCATGGTGATTCATTCCGTTCCTCGGACATGGAATACCAGCAAATGGCAGAAGATATTATCCGATTAGTTAAATCTCTTGGTTACCACAATGCTATTTTGATCGGTCATTCGATGGGTGGAAAAATAGCCATGGCAGCTAGCGAAATTGCACCTGATTTTATTGAAAAAATCGTCGCCATTGATATTGCTCCTGTTGCTTATCAAGTACGCCGTCACGATGAAATCATCGCAGCACTAGAAGCCGTAACACAAGGTCAAGCTAAAACCCGCCAAGAGGCCAGTATCATTATGCGGGAATTTATACCAGAAGATGGAGTGATTCAATTTCTATTAAAATCATTCCGACAAGGTGAATGGAAATTTAACCTGCCATCTTTAAAAGCGAATTATGAAAAAATTATTGGCTGGAAGACTGTGCCTGCATGGAATAAACCCGTACTATTAATTCCTGGTGGTAACTCGCCTTATGTTCAAGCTGAACATCGTGAGTTAATTGCAACACAATTCCCTCAAGCCAAAGCATGGGTTGTGGCTGATGCTGGGCACTGGGTACATGCAGAAAAGCCTGAGCATGTCTTACGCGCAATTCACCGTTTCTTAGCGATTCCCAAATAAATTCCCATCTGATATTGTGGTGTTTTTTCATCCAATATCAGATGATATTTCCTTTCTTTATTGAAAATCCCCTCAACAATAAGACTAACTTCAATACACTTGTAATTATGATAATTGTATTATCGTTCTTGAATAAATATTTATTTTTAAGCCCATAAATACATCGGTACAATCAAATATCAAGGATGACTACTAAGCACAATGGACAGTGTTAAAGCACAATCAACAACATATTTTATTGGGATCATAGCTAAACTTTCTAACGAAATAGACTATGATGAATTTAAACAAACCACAGCTAATATTTCAAATTATCATGATTATATTAAATTAATTAAAAATAAATATTCAATTAAATGTATCAATAAACACCAAGCTAATAAGCTAATCAATAAAATATCTACTCCTGCAATTTTATACGATACATATGGACAAGCATTTCTTCTTGCCAATCATAATCAAGATCAAGTCCTCATACAGCGATTTGGACAGTGTCCTCCAGAAATTTTAACCTATAAAGAATTAGAAGAAATATGGAATGGTGATTGGTTAAAAGTTAAAATTAAACAAGGAAAATTTGATATTTCATGGTTTCAAATTGAATTCATGAAGTACCGTAAAATAATTATTTTGGTCTTGGTTTTTTCATTTATCTTGCAAATACTCGCCTTAGCATCTCCTATTGTTATGCAAGTTATTATGGATAAAGTACTCATTCATAGTAATTTGATGACTCTCGACTTATTAATTTTAGGTTTGATTATTGCCGCGATAATTGAAGTTATATTAAAAGGATTACGAGAGTATATTTATAATCACACAGTTAATCGGATTGATATTACATTAGGATTAAAGCTAGTTAATCATTTATTACATCTACCTATTCCATTTTTTAAAAATCGTCAAATTGGCGCTATCGTTACTCGAGTTAAAGAACTCGAAACTATTCGAGAATTTTTGACTAGTAGCTTTTTTACTTTATGTGTTGATGTCTTGTTTTTATTTGTTTTTGTCTATGTGATGAGCCTACTGTCTAGTTCCCTCACTTGGCTATTTTTATGCTCAATTCCCTGCTATTTAATTGTCGCTTGGTGGCTAACACCCAAGATTGAAGCTGCGGCTCAGCAGCAATTTGCAAACATTGCTATAAATACATCATTTTTAACCGAAAGCATTAATGGAATTGAAACAGCGAAGAGCCTCTCTATTGAGCCAAACTTCACTCGTCGTTGGGATCAGCAAACAGCCGATATGAGCCAAACTAATTTTGTCTCAGGGCAAATATCTTCACGCTCAGAGCATATTGTGATGGTCATTGAAAAAGTCACCAGCGCAATTATTTTATGGGTTGGGGCCGCTGAGGTTCTCGCTTTACAGCTGACTATAGGGCAATTTATTGCTTTTCATATGATGGTCAGCCATGCCAATCAACCATTAGTTAAGTTGGTAAAATTATGGGGAGATTATATTCGAACTAAAGTTGCCATCGAAAAACTATCCCAAATAATTAATTTACCTATAGAACAGAGTAAACAAGAAAAATACCTTCAGCTCACTGGCGATATCCAATTACATAATCTTAATTTTCGTTATCAACCCAATATGCCGTATATCCTGAATGACTTTAGCTTATCGATCAAAGCCGGGGAAACATTGGGAATAGTCGGGACATCTGGCTCAGGGAAAAGTACATTAGCACGCTTAATTTTACGTCTCTATACGCCAGAAAAAGGCGCAATTTACTTGAATGGAGTGCCCATATCATCGATAAGTTTGAAAATATTAAGAAAACAAGTAGGCATCGTTCTGCAGGAAAACTTTCTATTTAATCAATCTGTTTTCCATAATATTGCACAAACTTCACCAAACGCATCAAGTCGTCCATGCAGCAAAAATGGCAGGGGCTCATGATTTTATTCTTAAACTTCCCATGGGTTATGACACTCTATTGGCTGAAGGAGGTTCTTCGCTATCAGGAGGACAACGTCAACGTATCGCTATAGCCAGAACATTATTATCTGACCCCAAAATCATTATTTTTGATGAAGCCACCAGCGCCCTTGATGATGAATCGCAAGCCGTAATTCAAGAAAATATGCAAGAAATAGCAAAAGGCCGAACTGTTATCACGATTGCCCATCGCTTATCAACTATTCGTAACCACCAACGAATTATCGTCATGCAGCAAGGTAAAATTACCGAGCAAGGTAGCCATCAACAATTAATTGATAACGATAAATTTTATAAGCATTTATGGACATTACAACAGTCCCTAAAATAATCACATGGATGTGAAATATGAAACCAAAATCATCAAAAACTTGTTATAACAGTTTTTTACCCTCCCATTTGGCAATTTTAAAAACGCCTCCCTCTTATTTAGCTTTTACCCTAGCGGTTACTATCAGTATGGGCGTATTCATTGCATTAGCTTGGTCTTATTTTGGAAAGCTGGATATTCAAGCGACAACACAAGGAAAGTTAATTGTCTCAGGAAGAACCCAAACTATCCAAGCTTTTGAACTAAGCCGCTTACAACAAATTCATGTAGAAGATGGTCAACTTGTTCAACAAGGTGACCCATTGCTGAGCGTCAAAGTACTCGGTGTTGATCAAGATATTTTAAGTTTACATTACCAAAAGAATTTTCATGCTAGTGAACAATTAATTCATCATGCGCTGATTCACCAGCAACATATTGAAGATACGCCACAATATATGCAGCTATCACTAACAGAACAGAAGAGAACTCAACTCAGTTATCAAACAATAAAAAAAGAATATGAAACCTTATTAAATGAAATTACCAATGAACTCCAACTTAACCGTGTTAATTATCACGCTAGAGAACGAGAACTCAAAGATATCAACACGTTAATGGGGAATATTAGGAAAAGGTTGAATGCTCATAATTCCCTTAGCCAAAAACAGCTGATTAGCCAAAAAGAGTTCTTAGAACAAGAGCGCGAGTTATTAATCGCTAAGAAAGAAAAAACCACCAAACAATCTGAGCTATCTATATTAGATAGTCAGCATCATTCTTTACAAGAAAAACTGGAGCGGATTAAAGCACAAAAATACCAAGAATGGCATGAAAAAGCACAGCAAGCTGAATTTAAATTCGTCTCACTGGAACAAGAATTGATTAAAAATCAAGAACGGAATCAATTAGAAGTGATCCGAGCGCCTGTTGATGGAACAGTCCAACAAATAACAACATATACCCTTGGGGCTGTATTACAACCCGCCCAACAATTAATGGTAATAGTCCCAAATAACCATGTTCAATTAGCTGAAGTAAAAATACTTAACAAAGATATTGGCTTTATTCAAGAAGGGCTAAAAGCTGACGTTAAAATCGATGCATTTCCATATACTCGTTATGGCACGATTGAGGGTGAGCTACTTTCTATCTCTAGAGACAGCACGTTGGATGAGAACTTAGGCTTAGTTTATTTAGCACAAATTGGTTTAACTAAAAAACAATTATTGGTGGAAGGAAAGCAAATTGAGTTAACCCCCGGTTTATCGATTGTTGCAGAAATTAAAACCGATAAACGTCGAATCATTGATTACTTACTCAGTCCAATTAATGAATATACATCCACTGCGATGAGAGAGAAATAATCGATGGAAGCGATAAATAATCACGGCTTGGAAGCCTTAGTGTGGATAGCTAATCATTATCAAAAAAACGTGACTAAAGAACAACTAATGCATGCCATTGGTATGCAAACTATTTCACCGACTGATTTAGAGCTCAGAGAATGTGCTCAAGTCATTGGCTATGAAACTCAGCAAGTTTCCCTAACCTACCAGCAATTGGCTCAAATCCCACTGCCGGCACTGATTTTTATCGATCAGCAATGGCATATTTTAACTCAAAACCAGCCATTGACCGTGATGTCAGCGCAAGGAAGTGAAATAGTCCAATGGCAGGATAATAATCAATTAGAATACCCCGTACTGCTCATTAAAGAGCAACTTGAGCCGGAACAAAAAAGAGCTTTTGGAATCGGTTGGTTTATCCCATCAATTATTCGTCAACGCTTTAAACTGAAAAATATTTTCATATTAGCTGCAATTGTACAGTTATTTGCCTTAATCAGCCCTTTATTATTTCAAAATCTTATTGATAAAGTTTTAGTCGGGCGCAGCTTACCAAATCTGCATATACTCGCTCTAGGAATATTGGCTATTGCTATTGCAGAACCCATCTACAGCTTTATTCGAAATAAAATATTTAGTCATACTAGTTCCCAAATTAGTGCAGAACTATCAGGTAAGATTTATCGCCATCTGATGGCATTACCACTAAATTATTTTACATTAAGACCTACGGGAAAAATTATTGCACGAGTTCGAGAGCTAGCCCATATCCGCCAATTTTTAACAGGCTCAACTCTCATGCTGTTTATTGATTTTATCTTTGTCATTTTATTTATTGCCGTGCTCTTTTCTTATAGCAGCATAATGACATGGCTATTAGTTGGCTCGATGGGTGTCTTTTTTATTCTTTGGATGATTTTAGGCCCCGTCATTCGCCAACAAACCGAGAAATCTTATCAAGCTGATGAAAACGGACTAACTTTTCTAACGGAATCCATTAGCGGTATTGAGACGATTAAAACCACCGCAACTGAGAAATATTTTTATCAACGCTGGCAAAAAATACTCAGTAAACAATTAACCCAAAACTTCAAAGTATCCATACGCAGCGTAATTGCCACTCAGTTGATGACATTGGTCAGTAAAATCACAACGGCTCTGTTACTGTGGATTGGTGTTAAAGAAGTGCTCAACGGTAACATCACGCCAGGTGAACTCGTCGCCTACAATATGCTGAGCGCTCATGTGACTCAACCTGTATTACGCTTCGCACAAATTTGGCAGGATTTTCAACACACCATTATTTCACTACGCCGAGTTGGCGACATTTTAGATAAACCCATTGAGAACGAGCGAAAAGGTATTGCCAGCTCAGCTACCATCCAAGGCCAAATTGAGTTTCAAAATATTCGCTTTCGTTATCAGCCAGAAACCCCTGAAGTATTAAATAATCTTAGCTTATCAATTAAAGCAGGAGAATTTATTGGGATAACAGGGCCTTCTGGTTCGGGGAAAAGCACCCTAACCAAACTATTACAGCGGTTATACATTCCACAGCATGGGCAAGTTATTGTCGATGGTATGGATTTAGCCGTCGCAGATACCGTCGCACTACGTCGACGAATGAGCGTGGTATTACAGGAAAGTACTTTGTTTGTCGGAACAATTGCAGAAAATATTCGATTAAGCCTACCCCAAGCCAGTGATGAGCAAATTATTCGAGCGGCAAAATTAGCTGGAGCTTACGATTTTATTATGTCTTTACCTGACAATTTTAATTACCCTTTATCAGAAAAAGGACTCAATTTATCTGGGGGGCAGCGACAACGGATTGCTTTAGCTCGCGCCCTACTCACTGAACCCGATATATTGATCCTCGATGAAGCGACATCAGCCTTAGATTATGAATCAGAGTCTGCCATCATGGCAAATATGCCAATGATAACTGAAGGGCGAACAGTCATTAGTATTGCACATCGGCTCAATACTATTATGGGGGCTGATAAAATTTATGTCATTCGCGATGGCGAAGTTGCAGAAGCAGATACTCACCAAAACCTGCTAAAACGAAATGGAATTTATGCCAGTTTATGGCGGCAGCAAACCCACTAATCAGATTAAAAAAGCATCACAGTCGATATTCGTGATGCTTTTTTCATAAAAGAGTTCTTTTTTTAATCTATTAAATAGCTTAGCTAAGCATACACCTATAGCACTAGGGATTCAGCTAGGGTATCATTGCGCGCTGAATTACTGGCACACCCCTTCCTTTAGCAATAGTAGATATGGCAAAAGAACAAACTGATCGCACCACACTGGATTTGTTTGCTGAAGAACGCAGGCCTGGGCGACCAAAAACTAGTCCGTTATCGCGGGATGAGCAATTACGAATCAACAAGCGAAATCAACTAAGACGAGATAAAGTCAAAGGATTACGTCGCGTTGAGTTAAAATTAAATGAAGAAGCTGTCGCGGTCTTAAATCAGTTAGCTGAAGAGAAAAACATAAGCCGTAGTGAGTTAATTGAAGAAATTTTAATGGCTCAACTTGAGCAGGTTAGTGAAATAGTTAACCGCTAGCTTCATCTGAATAAATCACACAAATTTGACAGACTTACACCGGGTTTTTCGCCAAAATAAGGCGTAAATTGTACCTATTTTCGTTCTATTTTAGTTTTAGCGATAACAGAAAATTTTTCCGTCCGCTAGAAAAACAAGAGGTTAATCACTTTATGGCAGTTATAGGCATTTTCTTCGGAAGTGACACAGGTAACACAGAAAATATTGCCAAAATGATCCAAGAAAGATTAGGCAAAGACGTAGCAGAAGTCCACGATATCGCTAAATGCACAAAAGAAGATATTGAAGCTTTTGACATTCTACTGCTTGGCATCCCAACTTGGTACTATGGTGAAGCACAATGTGACTGGGATGATTTCTTCCCAACTCTGGAAGAAATTGACTTTAATGGCAAGCTAGTTGCATTGTTTGGTTGTGGAGATCAAGAAGACTACGCTGAATATTTCTGCGATGCGATGGGCACTATCCGTGACATTATCGAACCTCGCGGTGCCGTGATCGTTGGCCATTGGTCAACGGAAGGTTACCATTTTGAGGCTTCTAAAGGAATGGCAGACGACAATCACTTTATTGGTTTAGCCATTGATGAAGACCGTCAACCTGAGTTAACGGAAGAACGTGTAGACGCGTGGGTAAAACAAATCTCTGAAGAAATGTCTCTGGCTGAAATTCTTGGTTAAGAATGACATTAGTTGCCAATTAAAAGCGTGATCCAGCAGATAAGATGTCGATTAGATATCCTATTATGGACACGCTTTTTGAACATCATCAAAATAATGAGACAATGCATGGTTTCTATTTTTATTTTCCATGCCTATAATTGTAAATCAGTTTAGAAGACAACTGGATTTTTGTTAAAAATGTCTCATTATTGTTAAATTTATGATTTAAGATACAGGACAAACCCGCATGACAGATAATAATAAAGCATTGAAAAATGCAGGACTCAAAGTCACTCTTCCGAGATTGAAGATTTTGGAAGTACTTCAGGAGCCTGAGTGCCATCACGTCAGCGCGGAAGATCTCTATAAAAAGCTGATCGATATCGGTGAAGAAATTGGTTTAGCGACGGTATACCGCGTATTAAATCAGTTTGATGATGCAGGCATTGTAACTCGTCATAACTTCGAAGGTGGCAAATCTGTATTCGAATTGACCCAACAACATCACCATGACCATTTAATCTGCTTAGATTGTGGTAAAGTGATTGAGTTTACAGATGAGTCGATTGAGTCACGCCAAAGAGACATTGCAACACGTCACGGAATCAAACTGTCTAATCACAGTTTATATCTATACGGTCACTGCGCTGAAGGTGACTGCCGTGATAATGCGGATGCTCACGAAGAAAAATAGTCACTTCGTGATTAATAATTTCTAATAAAGCTGCTCATTACTGCAATAAGCACTTTAATATTAAAATACCCATCTAATGTTTATTAATGGGTATTTTCACTTATATCTGCCAATAAACTTCTCCTTTTCATTCTAAATTTGTGTATCTGCGGCTATTTATAAAAAATAAACAACTTAATTTCCTCAGATAAAACTGAAATTATCTTCTATTCTTTAAATTGTTCTGTACTATTTTAATTTAAACTTATTATCAAATTAATGTGTAAGAGATTATGGAATGAAAAAAACATATCTATTTCTTAATACTGGTTTTTTCTTCTGGCTTCTTACTTTGATAGCGTGGTTTTTTAGATATTCAACGGTTGCCATCATTGCGTTCATATCTTCAATCATCTGTTTAGCTTTATATTTCAATCATAAAAAGGTTAGCCACATGTTCAACAAAAAGCAAAGTAAGTCAGAACCCACCCCTACTATCAATAGAGAAGAAATCACATCCCAAGTAATAGAGGAAAAATCATTAGCATCAACGCCAGTGATTAGTGAAGACAAAACCAATACCGTTATTGCTCGCGATGTTATTTTTGAAGGAAATATTACCTCCAATGAACAAGTCCATATTTATGGAAAAGTAATTGGCAATATCGTAGGTAAAAATAACACAGTTAAAATTATGCAAAACGGCCATGTTACCGGCAATATAACTAGCAGTGAATTATTAGTTAATGGCAAAGTTGAAGGTGAGTGCCTGTCCGAAACCATTAATATAGATACTAATGGTGAAATATACGGAACCATCCGTTATTCGAGTCTATCGATTAAAAAAGGGGGAGTATTCTCCGGTCATGCAGAAGTAAAATCAGCCACCAAAACTAACGATAATATCACCGTATTTAAAGAAAAATTAAAATTGGATGAACACCTTCAAAACCTAACGCCAGATGTTGGTTCACTCTAATTTCGATAAAATATGCTTACTTAATAGAAACGCATTCATATTAATGAAGTAAAGGCGACATTGATGTCGCCTTTACTTTAAGACAAATTAGTATTGCTCAAACATTTCCTGGATTTTTTTCGGATCTTTAGTTTGAGTTAAGGCTAACTGAAGTAAAACTCGTGCTTTTTGTGGACTTAATCTTTCTGATGCGACAAAACCATATAAATTATCATCAACTTCTGCATTACGCGTTGTATAGCCAGTTGGTACTCGGCTTGAGCGCACCACAACAATATCGTCTTTAGCAGCATTGGCTAAAGAATCGAAAATAGTTTTATACATATTTCCGTTACCTACACCAGCACTCACGATCCCCTGCACACCTTCTTCACGTAATGCTTTAACTGGAGCAGCTGAAGCATTGGCATAATTATAAACAATACCGACCGCAGGCAATTTCTCTAACTTACTCACATCAAAAGCGGCTTTATCACTACGAGGTTGAGCCGCTTGATAGTAGGTTACTTTTCCATCATGAATAAACCCTTCCGCACCACCATTGACTGCATCGAACGCTTGAACTTCCGTGGTGCTCATTTTCATGACATTGCGACCTTGGATCACTTTGTCGTTCATTGCCATCAATACGCCACGATCTCCAGCTGACTTGTCTGATGCTAAAATAACCGCGTTATACAGGTTAAGAGGGCCATCAGCCCCTAATGCAGTAGAAGGTCGCATTGCCCCCACCATCACAATCGGTTTTTTACAGGATGTAGTTAAGTCAAGGAAAAATGCAGTTTCTTCCATGGTATCAGTACCATGAGTGATCACAAATCCATCAGTTTTATTACAATCTTGGTTAATTTTTTTAGCTAAGGTCAACCAAACTTGGTCATTCATGTCTTGAGAGCCAATATTAACTAACTGCTCACCACTCAGATTTGCAATTTTTTTGGTCTCAGGAACTGCGTTTAACAACGAATCAATCCCAACTTTACCCGCTTGGTAGCTTGACCCCGTCGCCGATTCTCCACCACCAGCAATTGTTCCTCCCGTTGCCAATACAGTGATATTAGGCTGTGCAAATGCAGATACGGCAAACAGTGAAACCAGTGTCGCTAGTAGAGCTTTATTTCTGTTTTTCATCCTATTTTCCTTTAACTCAATAAATAGCCATTTTCTAATTTAAATAAACTCACGTTATTATGTGGATTTAATCTCAGAGTGTTGTGACCTACTTTGTCATTTTAATAAATTTTAATTTTCCACTATGACATTGTCTTGAATAAAAAGCGTGAGCAGTAAAGGAAAAGCCCGTATCATAGTCAATATCTGAAACATGCCATTTACAAGTGACTGACAATGAGCCAAACATTTATTCCCGGCAAAGATGCCGCTCTCGAAGACTCCATTAATGCATTCCAAACTAAGCTACAAAAATTAGGTTTTGATATAGAAGAAGCCTCTTGGCTAAATCCTGTGCCAAATGTTTGGTCGGTTCATATTCGAGATAAAGAGTGTGCGCTATGTTTCACCAACGGTAAAGGTGCTAGCAAAAAAGCGGCATTAGCCTCAGCATTAGGTGAATATTTTGAGCGTTTATCCACAAACTATTTCTTTGCAGATTTTTATTTAGGTAAATCCATTGCTGAAGGTGATTTTGTTCATTACCCTGATGAGAAATGGTTCCCACTGCCTGAAGATGACAGCCTACCACAAGGCCTGTTAGATGAACGTCTAGTCAAATTTTACGATCCCGATAACGAGCTCGCTGCAAGTCAATTAATAGACTTACAATCGGGTAATGAAGAGCGCGGCATCTGCGCTTTACCATTTACTCGTCAATCTGATAATAGCACTGTGTATATACCAATGAATATTGTCGGTAATCTGTATGTTTCTAATGGTATGTCTGCGGGAAACACGGCGAATGAAGCTCGTGTTCAAGGGCTATCTGAAGTCTTTGAACGTTTCGTAAAAAACAAAATAATTGCTGAAAGTATTAGCCTACCAACTATTCCTGATGACGTAATGTCTCGTTATCCTGGCGTTGTTGAAGCTATCAATACACTGGAAAAAGAAGGCTTCCCAATTTTTTGTTACGATGCCTCTCTGGGTGGGCAATTTCCAGTAATTTGTGTGGTTCTATTTAACCCACAAAACGGAACCTGCTTCGCTTCCTTTGGCGCTCACCCTGACTTTGGTGTGGCATTAGAACGAACAGTCACTGAATTACTGCAAGGTCGTGGCCTGAAAGATTTAGATGTCTTCAACGCACCGACTTTCGATGATGAAGAAGTGGCAGAACATACTAACTTAGAAACTCACTTCATTGATTCAAGCGGTTTAGTTAGCTGGGATCTATTCAAAGATGATGCTGATTATCCATTCGTGGACTGGAGTTTTAAAGGCTCTACAACTGAAGAGTTTGCAACTCTGATTAGTATTTTCAATAAGCTAGATGCTGAAGTATATATTGCTGACTACAATCATCTGGGTGTCTATGCTTGTCGTATTTTAGTGCCGGGAATGTCTGATATTTATCCTGTTGAAGACCTGCACATTGCCAACAATGCCATGGGGGCTTATTTACGCGACACCATCATGAGCTTACCTGATAGCACATGGGAAAAAGCCGATTATCTGGCCCTGATTGAGCAATTAGATGATGATGGATTAGATGACTTCACCCGTGTACGCGAATTGCTAGGTTTGGCTGTAGGTAAAGATAATGGCTGGAGCAATCTGCGCATTGGTGAATTAAAATCGATGTTAGCACTAGCTGGTGGTGATCTTGAGCAAGCTCTTGCGTGGGTTGAGTGGACTCAAGACTTTAATGGTTCGGCATTTACACCTGAACGAGCCAACTATTACCGTTGCCTACAAACACTACTGCAACTTTCCCTAGAAGAAGATAGAGATCCTGCGCAATATTACAATGCTTTTGTTCGCATGTATGGCCAAGAAGCGGTCGATGCGGCATCAGCAGCGATTGCAGGTGAATCTTGTTTTTACGGCCTATGGTCAATTGATGAAAATTTAAAAGCTTTACCGGCTCATCAAGGGCTATTAGCTGCTTATGAAAAGCTGCAAAAAGCAAAACGAGCTAACGCATAAATATCTAAATACGATATTGGCCTTCGGGCCTTTATCTTTACTTAAGTAATATTTGATTTCAATCACATAATAATTATCGAAATTAATTAACATTCCTCTGTATAAATTTACTTATTAAACGTGTTTAGCCGCTCCCTATAAAAAAATTTTATAAAACTTAAAAAATATTTTTATCATTAAAATCAATCGGTTAAATCGATTTTTGACGTTTTTTGAGCTATTCAAACCCCATTCTCTTAACACTTCATGATCCACATCAAATTTATCAGAACGCCCGTTTGTTACTATAATTGCGTGCTATAATTAATCAACTTTGTAAGAGAGTGTTAGTATGAAAGCTGACAACCCTTTTAATTTATTATCTCCTGCTGTCATGGCGCAAGTTGCTGATGATGTAGGTGTTTATAAAACGAACAAACACCCAGCTATTACCTACTTGTCAGCATTCACTGCTGGTATCTTTATCTCTATCGCTTTCGTTTTCTATATCACTGCAACAACAGGTGCAGCAAGTGCTCCTTACGGTTTCACTAAACTGATTGGCGGTATCTGCTTCTCCCTTGGATTAATGTTAGTTGTTGTATGCGGTGCTGACTTATTTACATCCACTGTTCTTACCATCGTATCTAAAGCAACGGGCAAAATCACTTGGGGAAAAATGTTCCTAAACTGGTTTAACGTCTATATAGGTAACTTAATCGGTGCGTTATTTTTTGTTTTCATTATTTGGTTTGCTGGACAATACGCTGCTGCAAACGGTCAGTGGGGTCTAAATGTTCTACAAACAGCTAACTATAAATTGCACCATACCTTTGTTGAGGCTGTGTTTTTAGGTATCTTAGCTAACCTGATGGTATGCCTAGCCGTTTGGATGAGTTATGCAGGTCGTAGCTTAACTGACAAACTGGTAGTATTGATTCTGCCAATCGCAATGTTTGTCGCTAGCGGCTTTGAACATAGCATTGCAAATATGTTTATGATCCCTCTAGCTATCATGATTAAAGAATTCGCCCCTGTTGAATTTTGGTCAAATATCAACATGGCACCAGAACAATTTTCTAACTTAACTGTTGGGAACTTTATTACCGAAAATTTAATACCAGTAACTATCGGAAATATTATTGGCGGCGCAGTGTTAGTCGGCCTGATTTACTGGTTAATGCATCTACGTAGTAGTGATCAGCATTAATCTCTCTTGATTAATGGCTATCGCGATTACAAGTACACAAAGATTTATTAAGATCCCTCAAAGATCCATTGTTAAAAGGTAAAAGTATCATGTCCGAATTAAATGAAAAATTCGCTTTAGCATGGCAAGGTTTTAACCACGGTGACTGGCAGAATAACGTCAACGTCCGTGACTTTATCCAAAAAAACTACACTCCATATGAAGGTGATGAATCTTTCTTAGCAGGCTCTACTCCAGCGACTGATAAGCTGTGGGAAAAAGTCATGGAAGGGATCAAAATCGAAAACCGCACTCATGCGCCTGTTGATTTTGACACAGATGTGGCTTCTACCATCACTTCCCATGATGCTGGTTACATTAGCAAAGAATTAGAAACGGTTGTTGGTTTACAAACTGATGCGCCTCTGAAACGTGGTCTTATCCCGTTCGGTGGTATCAAAATGGTTGAAAGTTCATGTAAAGCTTACGATCGTGCTTTAGATCCAAGTCTGAAAAAAATCTTCACAGACTACCGTAAAACCCATAACCAAGGTGTTTTTGATGTTTATACTCCAGACATCTTAAAATGCCGTAAATCAGGTATCTTAACGGGTTTACCGGATGCCTATGGCCGTGGTCGTATCATCGGTGACTACCGTCGTGTTGCACTGTACGGTATTGATTTCCTGATGAAAGACAAATTCAACCAATTCACTTCTCTGCAAGAAAGATTAGAGAAAGGTGAAGACCTGCAAATGACCATCCAACTGCGCGAAGAGATTGCTGAACAGCACCGCGCTCTGGGTCAAATTAAAGAGATGGCTGCTAAATACGGCTACGATATCTCTGGTCCTGCAACCAACGCTCAAGAAGCCGTTCAGTGGACTTACTTCGGTTATTTAGCTGCTGTTAAATCTCAAAACGGTGCTGCAATGTCATTTGGTCGTGTATCTACGTTCTTAGACGTATACATCCAACGTGATATGGAAGAAGGCAAACTGACTGAAGAACAAGCGCAAGAGCTGATTGACCACTTAGTCATGAAACTGCGTATGGTACGTTTCTTACGTACTCCAGAATACGATGAGCTGTTCTCTGGCGACCCAATTTGGGCAACTGAATCACTGGCAGGTATGGGTCTTGATGGCCGTACTCTGGTAACTAAAAATACGTTCCGTTTCCTGAACACACTGTATACCATGGGCCCATCTCCAGAGCCTAACATGACTATCCTGTGGTCAGAAAAACTGCCAATGAACTTTAAAAAGTTCGCAGCAAAAGTTTCTATCGATACGTCTTCTGTGCAGTATGAAAATGATGACTTAATGCGTCCAGACTTCAACAACGATGACTATGCTATCGCTTGTTGTGTAAGCCCAATGATTGTTGGTAAACAAATGCAGTTCTTCGGTGCTCGCGCTAACTTAGCGAAAACCATGCTGTATACCATCAATGGTGGTATTGATGAAAAACTGAAAATGCAAGTTGGTCCTAAACATGCACCAATCCTGGACGAAGTTCTCGACTTCGATACAGTGATGAATCGTATGGACCAATTCATGGACTGGTTAGCGACTCAGTATGTCACGGCACTGAACTGCATCCACTTCATGCATGACAAATACAGCTATGAAGCTGCATTGATGGCTCTGCATGACCGTGATGTTTATCGTACAATGGCATGTGGTATCGCGGGTCTATCTGTTGCTGCTGACTCACTGTCTGCAATCAAATACGCGAAAGTTAAACCTATTCGTGACGAAGATGGTATCGCTATCGACTTCGAAATCGAAGGTGAATACCCACAATTCGGTAACAACGACCCACGCGTTGATGATATCGCTTGTGACTTAGTAGAACGTTTCATGAAGAAAATTCAGAAACTGCCTACTTACCGTAACGCGGTTCCGACTCAGTCAGTTCTGACCATCACTTCTAACGTTGTGTATGGTAAGAAAACAGGTAACACTCCAGATGGTCGTCGTGCAGGCGCACCATTCGGACCAGGTGCAAACCCAATGCACGGTCGTGACCAGAAAGGTGCTGTTGCATCACTAACTTCAGTCGCTAAACTGCCATTTGCTTACGCGAAAGATGGTATTTCTTATACCTTCTCTATCGTGCCAAATGCATTAGGTAAAGATGATGAAGTTCGTAAAACTAACTTAGCAGGTCTGATGGATGGTTACTTCCACCACGAGTCTTCTATCGAAGGCGGTCAGCACCTGAACGTGAACGTTATGAACCGTGAAATGCTGCTAGATGCAATGGAAAACCCAGAGAAATATCCACAGCTGACCATCCGTGTATCTGGTTATGCAGTGCGCTTTAACTCTCTGACTAAAGAACAGCAACAAGACGTTATTACTCGTACTTTCACTAGTACTCTGTAATAATTAGCTAAGACTATAAAGTAAAATAAATTAGAGGCCCCTCCATTTGGGGCCTTTCTAGCTTAGTTAATAAGAAACTATAGCCCAGCAATTAATGGGTTATATCCTAAATAACGTAAGTCGTAGATAATCGGCAAGTGAAGATATCGGGGGTTAATATACTGAAGTATATACCCAAGTAACTCAATGTCTCCTACAGCTGAAAGTATGATGGATATTTTGGAGTACCTGCTATGTCAACCGAACAAATCATACCAATGACTGAAATTTCAACAACTTCGCCACCGGCAACATTTGGGCGAATTCACTCTTTTGAATCCTGTGGTACCGTCGATGGCCCGGGAATTCGCTTTATTGTCTTTTTTCAAGGCTGCTTAATGCGTTGCTTGTATTGCCATAATCGCGATACTTGGGATACTCATACCGGTAAGATGGTCACCGTTGATGAATTAATGAAGGAAGCGGTCACTTATCGCCATTTTATGAATGCAACTGGTGGCGGTGTTACTGCATCTGGTGGTGAAGCCATTTTACAGGCAGAATTTGTGCGTGATTGGTTCCGTGCTTGCCAGAAAGAGAATATCCATACCTGTTTAGATACTAACGGATTTGTACGTCGTTATGATCCCGTGATTGATGAATTGATGGAAGTCACCGATTTAGTCATGTTAGATCTGAAACAGCTGGATGACGAAATTCACCAAAAACTGGTTGGTGTTTCTAATCATCGTACCTTAGAATTTGCACGTTACCTTGCCAAACGTAACCAAAAAACGTGGATCCGTTATGTGGTTGTTCCAGGCTGGAGCGATGATGACCACTCTGTTCATATGCTAGGTGAATTCGTTAAAGATATGAATAATATTGAAAAAATTGAGCTTCTACCTTACCATGAGCTGGGTAAGCATAAATGGGAAACCATGGGTGAAGAATATAAACTTGATGGTGTAAAGCCACCGTCAAAAGACGTCATGGAACGTGTGAAAAATATTCTAGAAAGCTACGGTAAAAAAGTTATTTATTGATGATAAAAAGGCCCTATTTAAAATAGGGCCTTTTATTACCCGCAATATATTGCACCTATTCTAAAAAATAGAAATTTATTCAATGCTAATCCTATTTAGCTTTATAAATTCCCTCACAGTTTTGATTATCTTAAAATTGAATCAAATAACTTAATGATACTTAACCAGAATAGTCTGCTTTAATATAAATATGTTTCTATGCATAATGCAGGGTATAAGGTTGGTTACTACAAACATAATTCCAATACTTATCTATAATAAAATATTGCTAACTCATCACTACAAATAGGTTTATTTCTACCATGAATAATGAAAACTTTAGTGCGGAAAATAACACTACCCCGCCAATGAATGCACAAACTCCTTCTGATAACCTCATATTTAACCCAGAACCTCGTTCGGTAGATGCAGGTGATGGTGTTAATTGGATCAGTCAAGCATGGTCTCTGATTAAAGAAAAATTAGGTATGTGGATCCTGATTAATATTGTGCTATTTGCCATTATTATTGTTATTTCAATGATCCCATTCGTGAATTTACTGCTCACGTTTATTACTCCAATCTTCGTTGGCGGAATTATTGCTATCTGTGAAAACCAACGTAAAACCGGACAAGCTGAGCTAGGTCTGCTATTTGCAGGCTTTCAGCAGAAATTCGGCGCTCTATTCGCAGTAGGTGCGGTTAACTTTGCTGCTAATCTAGTGGGTATGATACTGGCATTCTTAGTCGCAGGCTCTGCGCTATTTAATTTAGCAATGCAAGCTAATCAATACGGTGGCGCATCTGATGCCGCAATTTTAGCCTCTAGTGGCTCTATTATGTTCGCAACAATTATCATGGCAATTGCGGGTTTGGTCGGTACGGCATTAACCTGGTTTGCTCCTGCATTGGTCATGAACCATGACTTTAAAGTGGGGGCTGCTATTTCTGCTAGCCTGCAAGCGGTGAAGAAAAACCTGTTACCGGGAATTTTATTCTTTATCATCATGGCAATTTTAATCATTGTCTCAGTGATCCCATTCGGCTTAGGCTTATTAATCTCAATGCCAATTATGTACGCAACTTACTACAGCTCGTATCGTAGTCTGTTCTTCTCTGAAGCAAAACAGTCTCAAACAAACTCGCTGATCCAGTAAGATATAATCTGATACCTAGATACATTCAAAGTATTGGCTCCACAATCGAGAATCATGTACGATGAGCGGGAAATTAACTTTCCCGCTTTTTTATTGCTATTTTTCAGTAGCTTTAATACAAAAAAGCCGCCACTGCGAACAGGGACGGCTTTCAATAAAGAGCTTATATCGGTTAACCGATATACTCTAATCCATTCATATATGGACGTAATACTTCTGGCACTTGAATACGACCATCTGCTTGCTGGTAGTTTTCCAGCACCGCGACTAAAGTACGGCCTACCGCTAAACCAGAACCATTCAATGTATGAACCAGTTGGGTTTTCTTGTCACTCTTACCACGGAAACGCGCTTGCATACGGCGAGCTTGGAAGTCCCACATATTTGAGCAAGAAGAGATTTCACGGTATGTATTTTGTGCAGGTAACCAAACTTCTAAATCATAGGTTTTGCGTGAACCAAACCCGATGTCACCGGTGCACAGGATCACTTTACGGTATGGTAGTTCCAGTAATTGCAGAACTTTTTCTGCATGACCCGTTAATTCTTCCAGTGCTTCCATTGATTTTTCTGGGTGCACAATCTGCACTAATTCGACTTTATCAAATTGGTGCATACGGATCAGACCACGAGTATCACGACCGTAAGAACCGGCTTCAGAACGGAAACATGGTGTATGTGCCGTCATTTTCAGTGGAAGAGCATCTTCATCTAAAATTTCGTCACGAACCAAGTTAGTCACTGGAACTTCTGCCGTTGGGATCAGCGCATAAGTGCTACTATCCGCTTCTTCTTCCAATGGTTTAGTGTGGAATAAGTCTTCACCAAATTTAGGTAATTGGCCTGTCCCATATAGTGTATCGTGGTTCACTAAATAAGGAACATACAGCTCTTGGTAACCATGCTTTTCAGTGTGTAAATCCAGCATAAATTGAGCCAATGCACGATGCATACGCGCAATTTGACCTTTCATTACAACAAAGCGAGCACCTGTTAGTTTCACCGCCGCAGGGAAGTCTAAACCACCTGCTAATTCACCTAAACTAACGTGATCTTTTACTTCGAAATCGTATTGACGAGGCTCACCCCAACGCGCAACTTCTACGTTGTCAGAATCGTCTTTACCGTCTGGAACCTGATCATCAGGAATATTCGGGATACTCAATGCAATATCACGGATTTCTTGTTGAAGCTTCTCTAACTCTGCTTTAGCAGTATCCAATTTTTCGCCTAATTGGTTCACTTCCAAGCGTAATGGCTCAATATCTTCACCACGCGCTTTGGCAGCACCAATCGTTTTCGATCGCGAGTTACGGTCTGCTTGCAGGGTTTCAGTTTCAACTTGTAAAACTTTGCGGCGCTCTTCTAATTCACGCAGCTTTTCCACATCAAGGGTAAAACCCCTGCGAGCCAGTTTTGTAGCAACCGCGTCTAGCTCCGTACGCAGTAAATTTGGATCGAGCATGCTTATCCTGTGATTTTGTTAGTAAATAATGGGACCTGATATAATGCGCTCCGGCATTATATATAAATTATTTTTGCTTTATAACCTTACCCCATTGCCCAGTTTAGCGATAGCGTTTTGTTACGCTAATTTGATCCTGTTGGGCTAACCAGTCGAGTTTTTCGGCAATTTTAGTTTCTAATCCGCGAGAAGTCGGATAGTAATAGCGGGTCGTCTTCATCGGCTCTGGGAAATAGTTTTCACCGGCAGCATAAGCATTAGCTTCATCGTGAGCATAGCGATACTCTTTCCCCACACCTAATTCTTTCATCAGTTTTGTTGGCGCATTTCTTAAATGTTCAGGGACATCATAATCAGGTTGCATCTGAGCATCTTTGATTGCCGCTTTATACGCGGTATAGACGGCATTACTTTTCGGTGCACAAGCTAAATAGACTATTGCTTGAGCAATCGCCCTCTCACCTTCTGCAGGACCTACTCGAGTAAAACAGTCCCATGCGGAAATCGCGACCTGCATGGCTCGCGGATCTGCATTACCAACATCTTCAGAGGCAATGGCTAATAAACGACGCGCCACATACAAAGGATCACCACCTGCGGTAATAATTCTTGCATACCAATACAGCGCAGCATCTGGGGCAGAGCCTCGCACCGATTTATGAAGCGCCGATATTAAATCGTAATAGCGATCGCCTTTATTATCGAAACGTACTGCCCGCTCACCGCTAACCTCTTTGAGTAAATCAGAGGTTAAAACTCGCTGACCTTGGCTATCAGCTTCAGCCATGTCCGCCATCATTTCCAGCAGATTTAACGAGCGCCGAGCATCACCATTGACTAACTGAGCAATCATTTTTCGGGTGCTATCAGGTAGGATAATGTTTTGCCCACCTAATCCACGGGTGCTATCACTCAATGCTTGAAGTAAAACATCTTCAATTTCACTCTCATCCAATGATTTCAATAAATAAACTCGCGCACGCGATAGCAATGCTGAATTGAGTTCAAAAGAGGGGTTTTCTGTCGTCGCACCGATAAAGGTAATCGTGCCATCTTCAATATGTGGTAAAAATGCATCTTGCTGGCTTTTATTAAAGCGGTGAACCTCATCCACAAACAAAATAGTTCTGCGCCCTGCACTGAGATTTTGGCGTGCTTTCTCAATGGACTCTCGGATCTCTTTTATGCCTGACGTGACCGCTGAAAGGCGTTCAATATCAGCTTGTGCATAGTGCCCAATAATTTCAGCTAACGTCGTTTTACCGGTTCCCGGTGGTCCCCATAGGATCATTGAGTGTAAATGACCGGCCTTAATTGCTCGAGGCAAAGGTTTACCCTGAGCAAGTAAATGCTTTTGACCGATATATTGCTCAAGAGACTCTGGCCGCATACGCGCGGCCAGAGGTTGGAATTCATTTTGTGAAAAATCGAGAGAGAGGTTTCCCACTATGTCCCCTTTTACCGCCTATTCATTAGTGAGCCTTAGAACGCTGGTCATCTAATGTGACACCTTTCGGTACCGTAAATTTAAATTTGCTTGGATCAACAGCACCATTTTTTTGCTGTTTTAATTGATAAGCGCTGGTTTGCCCATCTTGCTCAACTGCCGCAAACTTCTCAATGGTACCTTGTGGGTTAACTGTAATAGAGAAGCTTTTCAGCGTGCCATTAGTCTGTTTTGGTTTTAAATCAAAATTATTACCCTGCTGGATAATAGAATACTGTTTCCAATCTTGCGGATTGTTACGTGTAATCAGTAAAAATGGCGTATCTTGGGTCGCATCCGACAAATTAGTGACCGTCACTTGCTCAACAAATGGGTTATAAAACCATAAGTTTTTACCATCTGATACTAAGACACTTTCATCTGGCGATGTCATATTCCAGTTAAATAAATTAGGTCGCTCTATCCACAAGTCACCAACACCTTCTTGGATCAAGTCGCCTTCAGGACTGGTGACTTTCTGTGTAAAACTGGCTTGGAAACTATTGACCTTACTCAGTCGATCCTGAAGGTCTTGACTCGCATCCGCCAATACTTGGCCTACGTTTAAACTTAGGGCTAACGCACCTAATAACATCATTTTTTTCATCGAACAGAGACCTTTAAATTAATACCTCAAGAAGCGTTGTATCTTTATACACCCCTTGAATTAAACCAGCAATTGGGAGATTTCTTTATTAATGTCCCATCGATGGAGGAGCTAATACTTCACGGTTACCATTATGTCCAGGCTCACTGACAATTCCTTGGTTTTCCATTTGCTCCACAATACGAGCAGCACGGTTATAACCAATACGGAACTGACGCTGTACACCAGAGATTGATACCCGTTGCTTCTCAACAACAAACTCAACAGCTTGGTCAAACAGTGGATCAAGCTCTTCATCACCACTGTCATAACCGCCAGCACCATCACTGTCGTCACTGCATGAAGTGATGCTATCAATATACTGAGGTTTACCACGAGCTTTCCAATCATTCACAACAGCATGAACTTCTTGGTCACGAACAAACGCACCGTGTACGCGCATTGGAATTGATGAGTTCGGTGGAAGATAAAGCATATCCCCCATTCCTAGCAGAGATTCCGCGCCACCTTGGTCAAGTATGGTTCGTGAGTCAATTTTGCTGGATACGGTGAATGCAATACGCGTTGGAATATTTGCTTTAATTAACCCCGTAATAATGTCCACTGAAGGGCGCTGAGTGGCCAAAACAAGGTGAATTCCCGCAGCACGTGCTTTTTGTGCTAAACGCGCAATCAGCTCTTCCACTTTTTTCCCTGCGGTCATCATCAAGTCGGCAAATTCATCCACCATCACCACGATGTAAGGCTCTTTTTTCAATGTTGGATGTTCAATATCCATGCTATCGCCCGGCTTCCAGAATGGATCAGGGATTGGTCGATTCATCTCTGCCGCTGCTTTGATTTTATCGTTATAACCAGCAAGGTTACGAACGCCTAGTGCGGACATCAGTTTATAGCGTCGTTCCATTTCGTTGACACACCAACGCAGGGCATTGGCAGCATCTTTCATGTCGGTTACGACCTCAGTGAGCAGATGAGGAATACCTTCATAGATGGATAATTCCAACATTTTAGGGTCGATCATAATAAAGCGCACATCTTCAGGTTTCGCTTTATACAAAATACTGAGGATCATGGCGTTGACCCCAACAGATTTACCTGAGCCCGTTGTACCCGCGACAAGTAAGTGAGGCATTTTAGCTAAATCGGCAACGACTGGGTCGCCTTCAATATCTTTACCTAACACGATAGTCAGCGGCGATGGATTCTTTCTAAAATCATCGCAATCTAAGACTTCGCGTAAATAAACAGTTTGGCGTTTTTCATTAGGGAGTTCTAAACCAACATACGGCTTGCCCGGAATCACTTCAACAACACGCACAGCGGTGGTTGATAACGAACGAGCAAGATCTCGCGATAATGTTGAGATGCGCGCCGCTTTTACGCCCGGTGCTAAATCTAACTCAAAACGGGTAATCACTGGACCAGGAGAGAAGCCAACGACTTCCGCTTTCACGCGATAGTCATTTAAGCGTGCTTCAATCAATCTTCCCGTTTGCTCCAACTTGAACATATCCACCGGCTCTTCTTGCTCTGGCGGACTCGCTAGCAAGTCGAGGGAAGGCATAGGTGTCGTTGGCTTTGGCAACGGTTGGTCGTTACGGACTAAAAATGGATGGAATAAACTATCCTGCTGTGGCTGTTGCGGCTGTTGCGGCTGTTGCGGCTGTTGCGGCTGTTGCGGCTGTTGCGGCTGTTGCGGCTGTTGCGGCTGTTGCGGCTGTTGCGGCTGCGCAAAAGTTTGAGCCGGTTCAGAAGTATTTGCAACATTAAAATTATTTACAGGTGCTTCTGGTGGGATAGACACAGGAGGTGCAGTAAATGATGGCATAAATATCGGTGTGGTAGGCTCATCATCGATGAGATCATCCACAGGAGAAAAATCTTCTAAAACTGAAAATGATGAGCTTAAATCAATTTTTGGCTCTAAATCATCGTATTCACTTTCTAATGTCGGTTCATCATCTACATGAGCAGTAAAGTGATGAATATTTGATGGCTGGCTATATGCTGCTGGCGCTACAGTGATCTCATCCGATTCAGATGCAGATGGCCAACGATGCTCAATGTTAGGTTGAGTATATGAAGACGTATATACCTGGGGTATTTCCGGCTGTGGCTCAGCCTGTACTGAATGAGGCGGTGTCTCTAAGCTATGGTCATCAGAATCAATTTCACCATAACGCTGACGTTGTTGCTCCATAAATTGAAGACTTAGTAATCGTTCTTGATCTAACTCTTCGTCCGTTTTTACCTCTTCATTCCCAGGCTCTTCAGCTGAAGTCTGTTGCTGATAGGTTTGTTCACGCTGAGATGCTTCTTCTTGGCGGCGCTGCAATTCAGCATCACGCAGAGAAGGAATACGAATACCATATAATTCGCGACGAGTTGGCAAGCGTACCGGATTTGGACGCGGTAACTCTGGCTCCATATTTTTCTTAACTTGCGCATGACGATCCATTGCTGCAATCGAGATACCTGCCGCTGCCAACGCCGCTGAGTTAGCAACTCGGTCGGAGACTTCGGATACTAAAGGTTTGCCCAGATCTGAAACCTCCATTCCAACTGCCGGCGTAGATGGTGTCGCAGGCGATGTAAACGAAGGAGTGAACGTTTGTGAGGCCTCAGGCTTCGCGATAACAGGTGCTGTCGGAGTCACTTGTGGCTGTTGATTATATGGTTGTGAATTGAAATGAGTGAGCTCATCCTGCGGCGTAAATACAGAAGGCTCTTTTATCTCATTATAAGCCGCTCGTTCTTCATATTGATTCTGGCTTACCGCAGGTTGCTGATATTGATTATCGACCTGTGATTGTTCATCTTCAGGCGCATTAAAATGATAGGTTTGTGGCTCATCCGTTGCAGAGAAAGTCGGTAACGGTTCATCATCCATCGGCTGTACAACAAATGATGTAGGCTGGGATTGATGGATGCTTGGAGTCACTGCTTGTACATCTTGAGCTAATGGCTGCTTTTCAACTTGTGGTTCGATATCGTCATGAACCAATTCAGCAACAGTCGGTGCTGAAAATAGGACATCATCCATATCAATACTTTGAGCATCATGATTTGCTTGATGTTCGGCCTGCTGAGCACGTTGTAATGCGTCCTCTGTTTCTTCTACATCATAATCATACTCATCCAAATCATCCCCACGAGCACGATTCGTGAGTAATGTAATTGGTAGTAATATTCCAGCGCCCAATTTTTCAGCGATGGTCAACCATGACCATCCCGTAAATAAAGTAAAGCTAATCGCCCATAAAAATAGTAATGCTAGCGTTGCCCCCAAGGAATTAAACCACGGCATGATTGCATTACTAAATACACTACCTATCACTCCGCCTGATGCAAAATTAGGTAAATCATCGAAATTGAGTGCAGCTAAACCGCAAGATGACAGGATTAGGGCTAATCCACCAATAAGGCGTAAAGATAATGAGAAGAAATCAATATAACGGCGCTGGCTCTCATAATGATAAATGGCCCAACAGCCTAATAGCAAAATCGGCGGAATAGCAAAGGCAAGTATGCCAAAAGCAGAAAATAAAATATCGGCGCTCCACGAGCCGATACTGCCCCCTAAATTTTTAACAGGGGCATCCCATGTTGTTTGGGACCAGCTAGGGTCAGAAGGACTAAAGCTCAATAACGCCACCATTAAAAAGATAGCGCTAAGACAGATAGCCAGCAAAATGACCTCTAATAGCCGTCTGCCGCTACTGAGCTTTTTAAATTTGATATATTTATCTTCGGTATATTCTTGGCTCATTATTGTTTCTTTACTGACTGATGTTCTTACAGGCTAATGTTGTTACTGAGTAAGGGGTTACTCTATGATTATTCTACCACTAATCCTCTTAATGTGCCTGCTTTAAGCAGATTAAGGCAAATTAACACATCATAGATCCCATAAGATTCAGTATTTCATCTTACGAATGAGGATTCAAACTCTATTTAAGGTCAAAATTCTTAATTGTTTATAGCTTTAAAATCAATAAATTGAAATGAAAATTTCTGACTATTTTTGAGTATAAGACGATAAATGACTAGATAGTGTTCGAAAGAGAGATCCGCAGGATAACTCATCAGAAATGAATAGCCTAAAACGGAACAACGCTGAGTAAACTCAGCGTTGAAACTGCAGTGTGACAACAATAGGGATTGCTGTGCAGGAATAGGTGGAACAAAGTGAGATTAGCGAGTTTTAATCACTAAACGGTTACTTTGTTTAACTTCTTCCATAACTACATAGGTGCGAGTGTCGTTTACGCCAGGAAGACGTAGCAGGGTTTCACCTAGTAATTTACGATATGCGGACATATCAGGCACACGCGTTTTCAACAGATAGTCAAAATCACCTGATACAAGGTGACACTCTTGAATTTCTTCAAGTTTTTGAACTGCCGTATTGAATTGTTCAAAGACATCTGGCGCACCACGGTTAAGCGTAATTTCCACAAAAACCAGTAATGATGCATCTAAGTAATGAGGGTTTAGTAATGCTGTGTAACCAGAAATAAAACCCTGTCTTTCAAGACGACGGACACACTCTAAACAGGGTGTTGGAGATAAACCAACACGCTTAGATAGTTCTACGTTAGAGATACGCCCATCTTTCTGTAATTCGTTCAGTATGTTCCTGTCAATACGGTCTAGGTCTTTGCCAGGACGCTTTTTATTGTCAATCATCTCTTATCTCTCTTTCTCTAATTGTTATTTTGTACATCTATAAAACCGCACCATCTGATCGCCTACTAATTTACGTTAGTATTCATCTGTGGGCCTATTTTATTCGTAATACTGAAGTTCCCGTGAACTGAAGCCTTGTTCACAATCATCACCATTATTTAGGTTAATGAATGACGTAAAGTTAATTTTCCAGTAAGAACAAAAATGCGCCATTTCCATTGACCTGCTAGATAATTAACTCTTAGATAGATGTTTTCGCAAATGCGCAGCCGATTGTCAAAGTAAATGAATAAAAATCAGTACAAGATTTCGGTTTTTTTTCCAGTAAAACGTTTCGCGGACACAATTCAGGATAATTCCTAAAAATATCACTTCGTGATTAGAGCACTTTCCCTTTCATTTTTTAACTCTTAATTGGTATTGCCTATCAGAAAAATTTGCACTACTCCAATGAATGGTTGGTTAAATCACTTTTGTTAACCCCCTATTTCTCCTACAATCGTGAATATGCTTTTTTGAGACTAAACGAGGAATTCATGAGCACAACCACACATCGCAAGTTAATCATTTTAGGTTCAGGTCCTGCTGGTTATACCGCGGCGGTTTACGCCGCTCGCGCAAATTTACACCCTGCACTGATTACTGGGGTGGAAAAAGGCGGTCAATTAACTACAACCACTGAAGTTGAAAACTGGCCGGGTGATCCTGAGGGCTTAACTGGCCCAGGACTCATGGAACGCATGCAGGCTCATGCTGAAAAATTCGAAACTGAAATCATCAATGACCATATTACTAAAGTTGATTTTCAGCAACGCCCTTTCCGTCTTTTTGGCGATGACACCGAATACACTTGTGACGCATTGATTATCGCGACAGGCGCATCAGCCCGTTACATCGGTTTACCTTCCGAAGAAGCCTTTAAAGGTCGTGGGGTTTCAGCTTGTGCAACTTGTGATGGATTCTTCTATCGCAATCAAAAAGTTGCTGTTGTTGGTGGAGGGAATACGGCGGTTGAAGAAGCATTATACCTGTCCAACATTGCCTCAGAAGTTCATCTCATTCACCGCCGTGATAGCTTTAGAGCTGAAAAAATCCTAATCAATCGCCTAATGGATAAAGTCGAAAACGGTAATATTGTTCTGCACACTGACAATACCTTAGATGAAGTTCTTGGTGACGATATGGGCGTAACTGGCGTTCGTTTACGTTGCACAAAAACAGGTAAAACTGAAGATGTCGCTGTAATGGGCGCATTTATTGCTATTGGTCATAGCCCTAACACGGGGATTTTTGAAGGTCAATTAGTATTAAATAATGGCTACATCAAAGTGCAATCCGGCACTAATGGTAATGCAACTCAAACCTCTGTTGAAGGTATTTTTGCCGCAGGTGATGTAATGGATCATATTTATCGTCAGGCAATTACTTCCGCTGGAACTGGCTGTATGGCGGCATTAGATGCAGAACGTTATCTTGATGGATTAGCAGACAATAAATAATTATTGCCTCTAGAATACTCAAGCGCCTTAATTCCACTAAGGCGCTTTTTTTATTCCCTAATTAGGAGCAAGTTTATATTACGCCTTAAATCCACTCCCTATACTCAATCCGATAACGATACTAATTAAATAAGGGAATTGCATGGATCCACAAACACAAAAAGAGCCGATTAGTCGGCTTGCTTACGTCATTATTTCGATCTTAGCCATCATTCAAGGCATCATCATTACAGCCAATTTGGATTATTCCACGCGTACCAGCATCGAATTAAGCCCAACATTGGCTTACCTACCTCTGATCTTGGCTATCTTTGTACCCTCAGTAATCAGTTTCCTGATTACCAATGCTAAACAATCCGCTTTCTATCTAAACATCATTCTCGTGATTGTTCTGGCTTGTTGGATTAATACTTGGCAAAGCGTAGATTTGGAATATTCCAGCAGTAGGGACCCCTTTTTAGTCGGTGTCACGCTAACTGTGCTAATTTTTTTCTTGTTACCCTGGATGCAGAACTACCAAGCAACAGGGACATGGAAAGCGAATTATGGTTGTTTAGTGGGTTACTATTTTCGTAATACCTTATTCGGTATTACGTCATGTGCCATTGGGGGATTATTAGCGCTTATTGTGAAGCAAGCCAGCTTCTTATTTTCCATTGTAAATCTGTCTGCTCTCAGCCATCTTCTTGACAGCGAATATACACTTTGGGTGGCATTTTTATTGGGATTTAACATCAGCTTGCTATTTCTTCGTGCCAAGCTCGTAATGCAGTTGAATAATATAGTCCGATACTTCTCTCTATTTTTCTTACCACTACTCAGCGTTGTTGCCATTATTTTCTTAATTGGCTTCGTTATATCGCTAGCAACAAATGTGCGTTTTACCTCTTCTGAATTAGGTTCAGGCACAATGCTTGGCTTTATCATTTTAAATGTCATTTTTATTAATGCCGTCTATGGTGATGGAACCCATCGTCAGCAATTTGGTGTCATTTTTAATAGTTTTGTACTGACTAGCATTGTGTTATTAAACGCATTTTCAGCCCTTTCGCTATATGGCATTTTAGTTCGTGTGAATCAATACAGTTGGAGTGTGAGCCGCCTGTATGCATTTACCATCGCGATATTCCTAGCATTAATCATCCTCTCCTACAGTATTGCCATCCTTCTCAAAAGACAGAGTTGGTCACTTTCCTTAGGTTCTATCAACAAAGTGGCAATAAGCAGCTTGATTGGCATTATCCTCATCATTAATAGTCCAATTGCGAATTTCGAAAAGATCACAGTCAACAGCATGATGTCTGCAATTGAGCAAGGAAAAATTAAGATTAACCGTACCTTGGGTTACGACCTAGAAAACCTCGGTAAACGAGGCCAAGACGCGCTCGCAAAACTGAACCAAAATCCTGAATATCAAATGCTATTGAAAACCAGTGACTATTCACCAGAAAATCAAAAGTTGCTGAAAGATGTTTTAGTGATGGCGAAAAATAGTAAACCCATCCCTCAAAGTTGGTTTTCCATGGGAGACGATATTAGTGGCAGCTGGTATTGCACCAATTATTATATCCCTCAGAGTTGTCTTGGATTTATGGCAGATGTCAATCAAGATGGTCACGATGACATTGTGATGTGCCATAGTGAAGCTGAGATATCTAACTATGAGTGCATTATTTGGCAATCCACGGCAGACACTTGGAACGTTATCGAAGAGCAGATAACACATTTTGATGATATTCCGAGCAAAAAGGCTGCATGGGACAAACTGCTTAACGGTCAATACCAGTTAAAAACCAAAGCGTGGTTAGAAATTACAACTGAATAAATTAATAGAAATACTTTCTACCTATTCAGAGTTATTTCTTCAATAAAATGTCGGTGGCTTAACAAATCTAAATTAAGCCACCTTATTTTTCATCGATAATAACGGTAACATCCCCCGCTAACTCAAAACCTTTCATATTTAGCTTCATTATAATTTACCTTTATAAAACATATCGATAACAAAAATTGTTCTATTTAAATAACCCGTTTTTATTATGCAACATATCCCTTAGAAGCTGTTATGATAAGGAAAAATGTCGTTAGATTAGGCTTTTTTTTGCCTCGTCTAACAGTACTCAATAACATTAAAACTACACCTGCTAACTAAATCATTATGGATAAATCAAGACAGACTGAATTGGTGCGTTGGTTAAAACAACATAGCGCTCCGGCTAAACGTTGGCTCCGAATTTCTATGCTATTAGGCATTGTAAGTGGTTTACTGATTATTGCTCAAGCTTGGTTCTTGGCTGTAATCTTACAAGCCCTAATGATGGACCATATCCCCCGAGAACAATTACTCACGGACTTCGCTCTATTGATTAGCGTATTCGCCCTACGAGCTATTGTTCACTATATCCGAGAGCGTGTTGGCTTTCACTGTGGTCAAATTATCAGACAACAGGTTCGAGGGATGGTGTTAGATAAACTCCAAGAATTAGGTCCAGTTTGGGTGAAAGGTAAGCCGGCGGGCAGCTGGGCAACCATCATTTTGGAACAGATTGAAGATATGCAAGATTATTATTCTCGCTATCTACCCCAAATGTATTTAGCAGGGATCATCCCAATCATGATCCTCATTGCCATTTTCCCGTTTAACTGGGTTGCCGGATTAATTCTCTTCGTTACAGCTCCGCTGATCCCCATTTTTATGGCGCTGGTTGGATTAGGTGCCGCGGATGCTAACCGCCGAAACTTCTTAGCATTGAGCCGCTTAAGTGGTAGTTTCCTCGATAGATTACGAGGCTTAGATACCCTACGACTGTTTTTCCGTGGGAAGGCAGAAGTAAACCAAATTCGTGAATCCACTGAAGATTTTCGTTCTAGAACAATGGAAGTTTTGCGCATGGCGTTTTTATCTTCCGCTGTTTTAGAATTTTTTGCGTCTATATCGATCGCCGTCGTGGCTGTTTATTTTGGTTTCTCCTATCTAGGAGAAATCAATTTCGGTAGTTATGGGTTAGGTGTGAGTTTATTTGCCGGTTTCCTTGCGCTCATTTTATCTCCTGAATTTTTCCAACCATTACGTGATTTAGGCACTTACTATCACGCGAAAGCACAAGCCGTAGGCGCAGCCGAATCATTGGTTACTTTACTTGAGAGCCATGGTGAGGAAAAACAGCAACAGGGAAGTTTGGTTCTGGATGACCAACCCATTCGTATTGAAGCCAAACAATTAGAAGTCTTATCCCATGATGGTGTATGCCTTGCTGGTCCCCTCGATTTTACTATCGAACCACAGCAACGTATTGCTTTAGTAGGGCAAAGTGGTGCTGGTAAAAGCTCCCTACTCAACTTATTACTTGGCTTCTTACCTTATCGTGGCTCCATTACCATTAATGGTCACGAGCTAAGCCAACTGCAACCTGAACAATGGCGAGCACTGGTAGGCTGGGTAGGTCAAAATCCACATTTACCCGAACAAACTTTGGTTGAGAATATCTGTTTAGGCAAGCCGGAGGCTTCTGACAAGGAAATTCAATCTGCGATTGAAAAAGCCTACGTAGCTGAATTTGTACCCAATCTACCGGATGGTTTAAATACCCGCCTTGGTGACTATGCCGCTCGATTATCGGTCGGGCAAGCTCAACGTGTCGCTGTAGCCCGTGTATTATTAAAACCTTCTCGTCTACTCTTATTAGATGAGCCGGCGGCAAGTTTAGATGCCCACAGCGAACAACGCGTTATGGAGACTCTGAATCAGTTATCTGCTCAGCAAACTACTTTGTTAGTCACGCATCTATTGGAAGAAACCGTCGGCTATGACCAAATTTGGGTGATGGCAAATGGGCAAATAATTCAACGTGGCAATTATCAACAACTGAGTCAATCTGAAGGGCCTTTTGCCCAACTACTTGCTCACCGTCATGAGGAGCTCTAAAAATGAAAGTATTATTACCTTTTTTAGCGCTTTATCGCCGCCATTGGTTCTTAATTTCATTAGGGATTATTCTGGCTATTGTCACGTTACTCGCCAGTATTGGGCTTCTCACGCTATCGGGTTGGTTTTTAGCAGGTACAGCGATTGTCGGTTTCCCCGGAATTTATTTCTTTAACTACATGCTCCCCGCCGCGGGTGTTCGTGGAGCCGCCATATTCCGTACAGCGGGACGCTACGCTGAACGTTTAGTGAGCCATGACGCAACGTTTAAAGTTTTAGCTCATTTACGTGTTTTCGCCTTCAGTAAAGTTCTACCGTTATCTCCCGGCGGGATCAGCCGTTTTCGCCAAGGAGATCTACTCAATAGATTAGTGGCGGATGTCGAAACCCTCGACCATCTCTATTTACGCGTATTATCACCAATCATTACCGCGTTCTTCGTCACCTTTGTCCTGATTTTTGGATTAAGTTTCCTCGATCCTCGTCTTGCATGGGTGCTCGGTGGTGTCATGCTATTTTTACTGTTCACCATGCCATGGGTATTTTATCGTGCAGGAAAACCAATTGGACGTGAGCTAACTGAATTGCGTAGCAATTATCGCACCGTCTTAACATCCGCATTGCAAGGGCAAGCTGAATTGGCGCTCTTTGGTGCAACCGAACGCTTCCGCCAGCATTTATTCGCCATTGAAAGCACTTGGCAAGCTCGTCAGCAGCAGCAAGCAGCGCTGACAGGGTTATCACAGGCAATTATTTTGGCAGCCTCTGGGTTCACTGTAACCCTCTTAATGTGGATGGCTGCGGAACATGTGGGTGGAAATACTCAACCTGGAGCCTTAATCGCCCTCTTCGTCTTCTGTGCCCTTGCCGCATTTGAAGCATTAGGTCCGGTTGCCGTTGCTTTCCAACATATGGGGCAAGTTATTGCCTCTGCTACTCGCGTTTCCCAGTTGATGCATGCAAAACCTGAAGTAACCTTCAAGCCTGACGGTAAAAATCTCGATAATTTAGAAAGCTTAGTTATCGACAATGTGAGTTTTACCTACCCAGAGCAACCTTTTGCTGTTTTAAAAAACGTGTCACTGTCATTAAATAAAGGTCAACATCTCGCTTTATTAGGGAAAACGGGTTGTGGTAAATCAACCTTACTTCAACTGCTGACTCGTGCATGGGATGTGGATAGCGGAACAATTTCAATTAATGGGCAATCTATCCAAGAATACAGTGAGCTAACGCTGCGTAGCATCATGTCGGTGGTTCCACAACGTGTCCATGTATTCAGCGATACACTGCGTAATAACTTGCTAATCGCAAATGAACGCGCGACTGATGAGCAACTCATTGATGTGTTAACTCAGGTTGGCTTAGATAATTTATTGGATAATCAGCTGAAACTAAACGCTTGGATGGGTGAAGGTGGTCGTCAACTGTCTGGTGGCGAACAACGCCGCTTAGGTATCGCTCGGGCACTGCTGCATGATACCCCACTAATCTTAATGGATGAGCCAACTGAGGGCTTAGATGCACAAACAGAGCAACAAATACTCAGCTTATTGAAACAAAAATGTGCGGATAAAACGCTGATCGTGATCACCCATCGTATGCAAGGTTTAGAGCTGATGGATACTATCTGTGTGATGGATAATGGCGAAATCATTGAACAAGGTTCTCACCAACAACTGTTAACTGCACAAGGTCGTTATTATCAGTTCCGTCAGCGTCATTTGGTTCAACAGACCCACTAAGGTGAGCCATGTACCAACTCGATGATGATTCTTATCTGTTTCCTCCCGTATCCGAAGCGATGCGGGAACCTAATGGTTTACTGGCCATTGGTGGCGACCTTTCGTCTAGAAGACTACAATCTGCATACTATGATGGAATTTTTCCGTGGTTTAACCCCGGTGAAGTTCCTCTCTGGTGGTCCCCCGATCCGCGAGCAGTTTTAAAAGTTGGTGACTTACATATTAGTCGCTCAATGAAAAAAACCTTAAAAAAGTCGCCGTATCGGATTACGATTAACCACGCTTTTCAGCAAGTCATTGAAGCTTGTGCAATTAGAGCAGAAGGAACATGGATTTTACCTTCCGTTAGAGCAGGTTACATTGCATTACATGAAGAAGGTATCGCTCACTCCATTGAAGCTTGGCATGGCGATAAGTTAGTCGGTGGGCTGTATGGCGTTAACGTAGGACACCTATTTTGTGGTGAATCGATGTTCAGTAGAATGAATGATGCATCCAAATGTGCTTTTATTACATTCTATTTTCATTTTTTGCGCTATAATGGGCAACTTTTTGATTGTCAGGTACTTAACCACCACACCGCCTCACTCGGCGCAAAAGAAATATCCCGTAGGGATTTTTTGCATATTCTTTATCGGTGGCGCGACCAACGGATCAACCCAGCTTGCTGGTTACCGCAGTCAATAGATTTGCCGAAATCATTTGAAATATCACCACTTTATAAGTGAAACTTGATGATATTTCAGTAACTTTATTCCCATTATCACTAAAGAAAGATCGCTTTAAAATGCGACACTTCTTTACTTAGTGTGGGTTTTTGGGCATTATCTTGCCCGTAAAAAACCACGGTTATTAGACTTTAGAGGATTAGATGGCCAAAGAAGACAATATTGAAATGCAGGGAACTGTTTTGGATACCCTGCCAAATACAATGTTCCGCGTTGAACTGGAAAATGGTCACGTTGTGACTGCTCATATCTCAGGTAAAATGCGTAAAAACTACATCCGCATTCTGACAGGCGACAAGGTCACTGTTGAATTAACACCTTATGACCTGACCAAAGGCCGCATTATTTTCCGTAGCCGCTGATTTCTCTCTTCAGGCAAGGCCTGACATGACCACAGGTGCATAAGACACCTGTGGTATTATTTTGTCAGATTACCGCATCCTCCGGAGAGGCCTTGTGCACGCTATTGAAGCTGTATGTCAGTGTGTTACTTGTTTCATCAAGCCCGATACTCACCGAGCCACCATTCGTTAACGAGCCAAATAATAGTTCGTTTGCCAACGGTTTTTTCAGGTTATCCTGAATAATGCGAGCCATAGGTCGGGCACCCATTGCCTTGTCATAACCTTTTTCACACAACCAACGACGAGCGCTTTGGCTCACTTCAATCGATACCCCTTTATCATCCAACTGAGCTTGAAGTTCAACAATAAACTTATCAACTACTTGGGTAATAATTTCAGGTGACAGCGAGTTAAACCAAATTATACCGTCTAAACGGTTACGGAATTCCGGTGAAAATGTCTTTTTGATTTCAGACATGGCATCGGTGCTGTTATCTTGATCCGCAAAACCAATAGAACGGCGCTGGGTTTCTTGCACACCAGCATTCGTCGTCATCACCACAATCACATTACGGAAGTCAGCCTTGCGACCGTTATTATCCGTTAACGTACCGTGATCCATCACCTGCAACAGGATATTAAACACGTCAGGATGCGCTTTTTCGATCTCATCTAACAGTACCACAGAGTGTGGGTGTTTGATGACCGCATCAGTGAGTAAGCCACCTTGATCAAATCCGACATATCCCGGAGGTGCACCAATTAATCGGCTAACCGTATGGCGCTCCATATATTCAGACATATCAAAGCGCAGCAACTTCACATCCAGTGCTTTCGCTAGCTGTACCGTAACTTCAGTTTTACCAACTCCCGTTGGTCCTGCGAATAAGAATGAGCCAACAGGCTTGTGATCTAAGCCAAGACCCGCACGATTCATTTTGATCGCTTCGGTCAATGCTTCAATCGCCTTATCTTGTCCAAAGACCAGCATCTTCAATCGAGAATCTAAAGTTCTCAAACGATCTTTATCGCTAGAAGAGACTGTTTTTTCAGGGATACGAGCAATACGAGCCACGACCGTTTCGATTTCAGGAACGCCGATGGTTTTCTTGCGTTTACTTGGCGCCACTAAACGCGTTCTCGCTCCTGCTTCATCAATAACATCAATTGCCTTATCAGGCAGATGCCGGTCTGTAATGTATTTAACCGATAAATCGACAGCCGCCTGAATAGCTTTCGCGGTGTAACGAACATCATGGTGAGCTTCATATTTAGGTTTCAAACCATTAATAATCCTCACCGTCTCTTCCGGCGATGGCTCCACAATATCAATTTTTTGGAAGCGACGAGCTAATGCGCGGTCTTTCTCAAAAATATTGCTGAACTCTTGATAAGTGGTGGAACCCATAACACGAATACGACCACTCGAGAGTAATGGCTTGATTAAGTTCGCTGCATCAACCTGACCACCCGAAGCTGCGCCAGCACCGATAATAGTGTGGATTTCATCAATAAACAGAATGCTTTTGGGATCTTTTTCTAACATTTTCAGTAGCGCTTTAAATCGTTTTTCAAAGTCACCACGGTATTTTGTTCCCGCCAACAATGAGCCTATATCTAAGGAATAGATCGTACACTCCTTCATAACATCAGGAACATCATTCTGCTCAATGCGCCATGCCAGACCTTCAGCAATAGCTGTTTTACCAACCCCTGATTCTCCGACTAACAACGGATTATTTTTGCGACGGCGACACAGTACTTGAATAGTACGCTCTAATTCAGCCTGTCGTCCTACCAGCGGGTCGATATTACCTTTCTTAGCTTGCTGGTTAAGGTTGGTCGTGAAGTTGTCCATATGGTCTTCTGAGACTGGCTGTTCTTCACTTGGTGGCATATTATTAGATGCATCAGATTCTGAAGATGACGAATCCTCACCTTTAATCGTGCCATGGGAAATATAATTAACGATATCGAGGCGGCTAACATCATGTTTACGTAATAAGTAGGCCGCTTGAGACTCTTGTTCACTAAAAATAGCCACCAGCACATTAGCGCCAGTTACTTCATTGCGTCCAGAGGATTGAACGTGAAAAACAGCACGTTGCAATACTCGCTGGAAACTAAGCGTTGGCTGAGTATCTCGAGTATCATTTTCAGGTAATAGAGGTGTAGTTTGAGCAATAAAATGCTCGAGTTCTTGCCTCAAAGCAACAAGGTCAACTTTACATGCCTCTAAGGCTTCCCGTGCAGAAATATTGCTTAATAATGCTAGCAATAGGTGCTCCACAGTCATAAATTCATGCCGACTGTCTTTCGCCCGAGTAAAAGCGACATTTAGACTAAGCTCCAGTTCTTGATTGAGCATAAGCACCTCCCCAAATTGATATTAAGACTATTCAGACTTTCTCTATAGTACACAATAAAGGATATTCATGTTCCCTTGCAAAGGCATTAACTTGAGCTGCTTTTGTCTCTGCAACTTCCGCCGTATAAACACCACAGCTGCCCTTGCCTTGAAAATGCACATCTAACATTATTTGTGTAGCGCGTTCTTCATCAAAAGAAAAGAATTTTTGTAACACTTCCACAACAAAATCCATCGGCGTGTAATCATCATTATTTAACAGTACTTTATACATCGATGGAGGCTGGAGTGTTTGTTCGACCTCATTTTTAAAAATCGTGTCAGTTTTAAATGTGCCCAGAAAATCGCTCATTACTTTAATTGCTCAGTATTCTTGCTCAGTGTGGAAATACAATTTAAGCATAGTCTTTATTATCAATGGTATCCATTAGTCAAATGGACGATCAATAAAGCTAGACTCCCAACGAGTTTTTATCTGCTATTTGTAAGCTAACTCTCAGTTTATGACAGTGTACCATGTAAAGTGCGATAACTTACATGACCAATATTCTGTGATCCACTTCAAATATTACACAAATTAACTTAAAACGCTCATCGGATTATTTTCAGTTTAGCTGAAATGCCAAAATCCGACTCTTGACCAAGTAAAGCTATTTACTACAGTATGAATTGCGAGCGATAAATCTCGTACTTATACCTAGTTTGCATGTGTATTTTATGCATGTATATAAAACAGTGATTGGCAAACTTAAAGGATAAAATATGGATACAGGCACCGTTAAGTGGTTTAACAATGCGAAAGGCTTTGGCTTTATTTGCCCATCAGATGGCGGAGAAGATATTTTTGCTCATTACTCCTGCATTCAAATGGAGGGGTACCGCACACTCAAGGCAGGGCAAAAAGTCAATTTCAGTGTAATCATCGGTCCTAAAGGAAACCATGCTAACGTCATTATTCCCGTTGTGGAAAGTAATGAAGCAATCAAACAACTCGTTGAATAATGATTGAGTAATAGAGCACAGTTAATTATTTTTAAGGGGTAAATAATTAACTGTGGCTATTAGGTATTAAGATAAGTTGCAAAATAAACGATTATTAGTCTGCATCCTGTAAATGCTTCATATCCCCATAAAGTTGGGTCAATAATTGGTACTGTTCCAAATCATAGAAAGAGCATTTACCTTCGCCAAATTCTTTTGCTACCTCAATGATAAACTTCACTGAAGCTGCAATATCAACCTCGTGACTGGATCCGGTAGAACATCCAGGAACAACCGTTTCAGTACAAATCGCAACACCCACTACTGGTGCAAGTGTCGAAACTGCAGGCTGCATGATGCTATTAATATGATGAAGTCCATTACCATAAGGCGTAATATCTTGAATTGACAATGGAAAAGTCACCGCATTTTGCCCACTGCTCCACTCCATTAAGCGTAATAAATCTTCAGATACAGGCAAGATATAACCCGCTTTAACGGTGGGCGAAAGCGCATAGCCTTTATGATTTAACAGTCGATTGCCTTTGGTGGTATCGACTGACAAAATCGCATCCGCTTCAGGGATCCCTTCATATTGATTCATGGTCTGATCTTCAAGAGGAGAATCCATAAAATCAACTGGCGTATGTGGGCGGGTCGGTGCATTTGGACAAATATGCGTGGTGATAATCACATCGCCCAGTAATTTATCGCCTCGTTGCTGCATCTGTGCAAGCTTCAATCCTGCGGTGATCGCGGCAATTGCACCATCAGCATCTGAGACGACACCAACACGAGAAGGTCGTGCACCAATTCCCCCTAAGCGCCCAATAATACCTAATGTTGGTGCTTGATAACCTTTGGATTTACCTTGAGTTCCGGGGATGGTAATGCGGATAAAGTCACTTTGACCTTTACTGTCTGTCACTGTTGTTGAGGTGACTTGTACGGCGGGAAAATCTTGGAACAATTTAACAACATCATTCCCACTAACATTTGCACAATCGAGCAGCTCATAAACACACAGAGTTTGCTTTAGAGTCATTGTACTTCCTTTAATTCTAATTATTTTTTTAGATAGTTTTAGGGCTACTAAGATACCAAAGGGGTATCCGTTCGCCCTGAAAGATTTTAACAAGCGTTAAAACCTTATTTCCTGGTGAAGGCGTATTCACGCACTTTGAATGATATTTAATTATTATTTACTGCGGGTACTCACTACATACTTATGGTGTCTTTACTACTTTTCTTACAAGTATTACCAGTCTTTCACTACTTGGCACTACGTTCTAGCCAATAAGGGTCTCCAACCATACATCCTAGGTAAGAAGCCTTACGGCAAAGATCTTGAGATAGCTGCTCAATAACCTCTTCGGTCATTTGAGATGCTGGAAGACTTAAGCACAAAGCATATAATGTACTTTGTGATGGGTCATAAACTGTACTGGAAACTGAAGCAACTCCAGCAACTGACTCATTGACCGAAAATTCCCAGCCACGCGCTAAAATAATATTCATGCGCTCATCGAGGCTAGCTTGTTGTTCTTCCGACTCTAACTTAATTAATTCTGCGCGTTCATGTACAGGCAATCTCGCCAATAAAGCGCGTCCTGTTGAGGTTCCAGCGATCGGTAAACGAGTACCAGGCTGAGTAATTACCTGTAACATGCTATTGCCGATTCTGGCATGAACCACACGAACTTTGTCTTCATCTAACGCCGAAACATAGCTAGTAAATCCGGAATCTTTCGTCAGGCTATCAAGAGCTTCAAGTGCCATATCAATCAGATGATTCATGCCTCTGGCTCGATGCGCAATCTCCATAACCAATAAACCGGGACGATAAATCGGCGCATTACTCTTTTTTTCTAACAGCCCTAGCTCCGCCATTTGCTTTAATAAGCGAGATGCAGAGCTTTTTGGCATCCCCAACTCATTCACTAATGTTGTCACCGTTAGCTCATTACCTGAGCGTAAAAATAGGCGATAAACATCAACGACGCTAGATAAAATACTCATACCTGAGTTTCCTGAATCAGTAAGCCATAACGTTGTGGCTTTCTATCCCTTAAATAAGGCACACTCAATCGAGTATGTGCCTGAAGACGAAAATCAACTTCACCTATTAATAGCGCTTCGCCATCACAGGTCGCTTCGCATAGAACTTGTCCACGTGGACCCAGTACTTTGCTGCCACCAAATAGATGTAAATCTTCTTCACTCCCCCAGCGATTTACCGCAAGGAGGTGAGTTCCATTTTCCAATGCTCGACATGCCGTATTGATATCCCACATATCCCGATCCTGAACACACCATGCAGATGGTGCAATGAGTAACTCAGCACCTTGCAGGGTAAGAATACGAGCAACTTCAGGGAAACCCATGTCATAACAAATCATGATACCGACTTTGCCTATTGGGGTATCAAATACAGGGAAACTATCCCCGTTTTTAAACCACTGCTTTTCGATACCAAAGGCATGAACTTTACGGAATACGCCGCTAATCGTTTTACAACCGGGATTCCATAGCCCAACAGAGTTATAAACTTCGCCGAGGTAACTTCCTCGTTCTGCAAACCCAGCAACAATAGAGAGATTTAAGCGGGAAGCTAACTCACTGAATAAACAATAAGTTTCGCTTCCTTCGGAATCACTGAAATCCCATAACTTATTGGATAACAAATCGCCGCGATAACCCGTTGTTGCCAATTCAGGAAAGCAAATTAATTTAGCCCCCTGAGCTGCCGCTTGCTCACATAATTGAGCCATGCGTTGCAAATTACGTTGTTTGTTACCCAGCTCAGAATCAAACTGGGCTAATGCCACTTTAACTCTGTTATCTGTCATCCTGTGTTCCTTAATCTAAGTGAGATACTTGGCGAAAATGGACGTTATCTTGTTTACGAGCCTTCGCGAACCAACTCATCGCAACCCAGTAAACAATGGCACCGGTTAACAATGAATTAAGTGCTGGAACACCAATATCTGCACCAAATGGGCCTAATGCCGAGGTTCCCCATCCGACAAGCACAGCCAAACACCATGCAATTAAGGTAATTGGGTTATAAGCTTCACAACGAGTTGGTAAAATCCCCTGTTCACGGGTGATATCCAACTCTTTTCTCTCGCGTTTTAATATGTAGTAATCAACCACCATAATGCCGGCAACCGGTGGGATTGAAATGCCGAGATAAATTAAGAAACTGATAAAGTTATCCAAGATACCTAGCATTGATGCGATGGTACCGAAAATACCAATTACCCATGTTAAATAACGGCGGTCAAAACGTTTATTAAAAATAGCGTTAAGTAATGTTGTAAAACCAAGGGATGAAGAATAGAGATTGATATCGTTCATTTTAATTGTTGAGAAGATAACAATCGATGCACCAAGCAACCCTGTTAACGCCATCATCAAATCAAATACTTGACTAGTGCGTAGTGCAAGAGCCATCAATACCGCAATCATGTTGACGAACAGTTCGCCACAGAAAGTGCCGATCAAAGTCATCCAGAAAACATCTTTAGGCTTATGCATAAAGCGGCTGATGTCTGGTGTCGTGACGGCTGAAATAATAAACCCACCAGCAACCATGGTGATTGCAGCTGGCATAGTCATTAACGGCCCGGCGGGTTCAGTGGCATTAATCAGTGCGCTAATGTCCTGACCTGATAATAAATTATAAGTTGCCCAGCCTAATGCGAATAAAAATAGCGGTGTTGAGATATTCGCGGTAATAGATAAAAATCGATACCCATATACCGTAATAACTGTCACCGCAATACCTGTAATAAGCGACCAGGTCCCTGGTGTTAGCACGTTAGTCGCTTTATACATTCCATCTGCGAAGAAACCATTTTGGACGCCGAACCCCCCCATTAAGGAGATAGCAATCGCTCCCCCAATTAATGCTGAGCCCAACTTTCCAAAACCAGCCCACCGAGACAGTAGACTGATTGACATTCCTTCGCGACAAGCAGCCGCCCCTAAACCCCAACTTACAACTTGTAAAATTACGGAGCCTAGCATGGTCGCCCAAAACGCCTGCCAAAACGTTAATCCATATCCAAGAGCTGCACCTAACATCACTTGCGAAACGCAAGCCAGTGAGCCAATTCTAAGAATTAATACTTCATAAAACGGTCGACGAGCACTTTGGGGTACTCGAGCCAGAGAATAATCTTCACCTGCTTTATTTGCCATGTTCAACGCCTGCTGTGTAAGAGTCTTTGCTTATATTTTATTGGCTTTCTGCAAAGTTCCATTTAATGGAACTAGGTTTCATTTATTCTGTAGTGCGAATGATATCCACGATCGGTACCCAATCGCAAGAAGAATTTATCTTTTTCAGAGCCTTTTTTATTATCGGTTATTTAATTCAGGGGCGATATAGTGGGAATAAAAACAAAATAAGCTATAAATTAATGGCTTAAAAACTCTATTTTAGATTAGAGATATTTCACAAAAAGTGCCATCTTCAAAAGATAAATCTGTTTTTCACGGATTAATCCGAAACGAATAAGCTCTTCATTGCAGTTAATCTCATTAAAAATCTGTTACAAAATCCCATTTATCCCATTTATTTCTAGTCCAAAATAAAATTCTATTTATAAAGATAATTTTAAGAATGAAAAAATTTTTTAGATTGGTGATGAGTGAAGCTCTCCTCAACCGAATGTCGAGGAGATGGTGATCATTGAAAGACTATTCTCGCGCTAAGGCATCAATAGGATTTAGTCGAGCAGCGCTTCTTGCAGGGAGGAAACCAAAAATAATACCAATTGCTGTCGAGCACGCAAAAGCGCTCACTAATGCAATGGGATCAAACGTGAATGTCCATCCTGGTAATGCAATTTGAGCAATCAAACTAATCCCATAAGACAAACCAATCCCCATTAATCCACCGATTAAACAGACCAGAACCGCCTCAATAAGGAATTGCTGCATAACATCACTCGTACGCGCCCCTACAGCCATACGAATACCAATTTCACGAGTTCTCTCTGTCACGGAAACCAGCATGATATTCATCACCCCGATACCACCGACAACGAGAGAAATAACAGCAACTAACGTCAAGAATAACTGCATTGTACGTGTCGTTTTTTCCGCCGTTTTAACAAACGTATCCATGTTATAGGTAAAAATATCTTTTTTTCCATGCCTCAGTGTCAATAAACGGACTAACTGCTGCTCTGCTACCTGTGCATCGGTGCCATCTTTTACCCGAACCACAATCGTGTCGTAATAAGGTCGGTTTAATAATTTTCCGTTAACCGTCGTATCAGGTAAAAAAACTTGAAGATTTTTACCCGCACTGAATATGGATTTTTGCTCCCCAAGTACACCAATCACAGTGGCTGGAACATTATTAATTAATAATATTTCCCCCACAACATTCAGTTTGTTTGGAAAAAAACGCCGCTTAGTATTGCTATCAATCACCACGACTTGAGCACGTCTACTTTGCATTTCAGGCGTGAATCCCATTCCCTCGGCAAATTTTTCGGCGTAGACATTAAAATAGTCTGTACCCACACCAGAAACTCGTGCGGTTGCATCAATATTGCCGTTACGTAATCGAGCTGAAGATTCAATGGAACCAGTCACTGACTGCACATACGGTTGTTGGGCTATCGCAGTGATATCCGAATCTTTTAGTGCTTGCCGATTCTCTGGATCATCGCTACCAAAATCGGTTCCGGGATAAATTGAAATCGTATTTGTTCCAATTGATTTTATATCATTCAGCACCATTCCTTTTGCAGCGTCACCTATCACCATGATGGATACCACTGAAGCAATCCCTATCACAATACCTAGCATAGTGAGCAATGTTCGCATTTTATTGACAACCATCGCACGCCATGCCATCAGTAAAGCTTCACTAAAACGCCCATAAATTTGAGGAATCGATGATTTTCTAACCGTAGATTTTACTGGTAATAAGGTGGCTGCTACAGATTTAGCCCCCGAATCATTAATGATTTCGCCATCTTTGATTTCGATGATTCTTTCTGCTTGCTGGGCAACTTTAGGGTCATGGGTCACAATAATCACCGTATGGCCTTGAGCACAGAGATCTTTTAAGATCTTCATCACCTCTTCCCCTGAGTGACTGTCCAAGGCTCCCGTTGGTTCATCTGCCAGAATAACATGACCGCCATTCATCAAGGCGCGAGCAATACTGACACGTTGCTGCTGCCCACCAGAAAGCTGACTAGGACGATAATTGACTCGTTCCCCTAGCCCTAAACGTTGTAATAATTGCTCGGCTCGCTCATGTCGAGAAGACTTACCAACTCCTGCATAAATAGCTGGAATTTCTACGTTTTGCTCAGCACTTAAATGACTTAAAAGATGATAACGTTGAAAAATAAAACCAAAATGTTCACGTCGTAACTGAGCAAGTTGGTCATTATCAAGTTCAGCAATATTTTGTCCTGCGACATAATATTGCCCAGCAGAAGGCTTATCCAAGCATCCCAAAATATTCATTAAGGTGGATTTGCCTGAACCAGAAGCACCAATAATTGCGACCATCTCTCCTGAATTAATTTTCAAGGAGACATCTTTTAAGACCGTAATTTCTTGCTCACCTGCGGGATAGCGTCGAGTAATTTTATTCAGTTCGAGTAATGTCGCCATCATCAAGACTCCATATCACTGTTACGTCCGATAATGACTTTATCCCCCTCACTCAAGCCTTTTAGCACTTCAACAGACACATCATTGCGCCCACCAATCTCGATGGTTGTTTTTTGTGGAACGCCATCTTTAAGAATTTCCACTTCATAAGTTTGCGGCGAAACTTCATTCCCTAACGCTAAAAGTGGCAGTAATAAGATATTGTTACGTGATTCGAGATCGATAGTCACTTGAGCAGTCATTTGTAGCTTTAACAGATGCTGGGGATTGGGTACTTCAAAACGTGCATAATAGAAAATAGCATCATTAATTTTTTCAGGGGTTGGTAAAATATCTTTCAACTTTCCTGCAAATTTTTTATCTGGGGCACCTAGAACGGTAAATGATACATTTTGCCCCGGTTCCAAGTAGATAACATCGGCTTCGGAGACTTCAGCTTTAACCAGCATAGTATCCATATCTGCCAAGGTTAAAATCGTTGGAGCCTCTTGAGCTGCGATTACCGTTTGCCCTTGTAACGTTTTGATAAATGTGACGATACCGTCCATTGGTGCGGTAATTTGAGTATATTTAAGATTTGTTTTAGCAGTATCTAAAGATGCTTGGTTACGCTTAATTTGAGACTGATAAGTCGCCACTTGCGCCTTTTTAACTTCAACGTCCGTTCTGGCTTTATCCAGATCTTGTTGGGATACGGCTTGAACTTTTGACAGGCTTAAATGCCGCTGATACGTAATTTCAGCGAGTCTTAACTCAGCCTTGGCTAAAGCTAGATTAGATTCTAATTCATGAATTGTTTCTTGGGATTCGGTGACTTCGTTTTGGGCTTTTTGTGGGTCAATGACTGCCAGTAAGTCACCTTTTTTAACCACATCCCCTTCTTTGACATACAGAGTCTGTAATTGACCACTTACCTGAGCTCCAACATCAACTTTGCGCACAGCATCAAGCTTACCGGTTGCAAGTACCTGCTTATTGAGGTCGCCTCGCGTAACATCCACTGTTTGGAAGGTCTCAGACTGTGGATTACCAAGAAAAAACCATCCTGCTCCAATAGCGGCCATTAGGGCAAGTAAAGATAAAATCCATTTTTTCCTTGATTTAATCGGCATCAATGATGTTCCTATTTTCAATAGGAGGGAACTCCCCTCCCTTGAAAATAAGATAGCTGAATAATCATCTCACTTCACTAAACAAGCTTCAGATTAACTGCAAAATATACTCAGTACGCCTTACCACGAGCCAGCCATGCCACCCGAGAAAACATATTTCTCAATGCTAATGGCACCGAATCTGGACCCAATTCTGCGGCTCGGTTAACTGTCGCTAGTGCCAAGTCAGGTTTTGACGTGCGCGAAATGGCTTTTAAAATCACTCGCCGAGTAGAAACTCGCGCATTCTCAGGAATCTCCGCAATTTCATGGTATAAGCTTTTGAAGCCTTCACGATAAAGAAAATGCTCCATATCCGGTGCCGATAGCATGGTAAGTCGGTCTCTGTCTGGTGAATTTATTTTATTCGCATAATGCGTCGCTGTTGCCGCATACTTTCGTCCAGCTTCATCCCCATCAGTTAATACATGCCATTCTATTCCCATTTTATTCGCATATTTTAACAATGGTTTTAGGCCACTTTGAGCAAATGCAATGACTTTAATGCCTTCAGTTTCAAAGAAATAATTACATTGTCTTGCAAATTCGCTCATTAACCAAATTTCGGTTTCCCCCTCAACTAATAGCCAACAACGGGCAAATAGTGCAGAAGGACGGTTAAAGCGAATATGAAATGATATCTTACGTAACTCTTCGGGACTTAAATCATTCGGCGCTATCCGGAATGTTGAAACTTTATTGGTATCACGAACCAACCGACATACGCTATCTATCGGCGCTTGGGATAATAAGTCTCCCGAATTTGTTGTGGTGATCCGCTGTAAAGAGAACAGACTAAATAATCCCCACGCAATAGATAACATGATTGGATGTAGCCGGGTTTCAGGGTCTTCCACAATAATGATTGGGCGGGCATGTTTATCCAGCTCAATATTTCCTTTCGCCTGCAATAATGAAGAAAACACCCCTAAAATAATTAGGCGAATATTACGCTGATTTGGTTTGGCAATGAGTCGATTGATATTATCTAATGCCTGCCAGCCTCGCTTGCGCGGTTCAATACTGGAGTACGAATGCCCCAACTTAGTCATATGACCACTTTTTCCAGAAAAATAGTGGCTTAATAGTTGCTGCATGGCATCGATCCCATCTTTGAGATCTTCATTACTTAGACGTTCAGGATTATTCACTAAGGCACGCGTTAACTCTTTAATTTGCTGATTCAGCGTATCACGGAAATTTGAACTTCCCCCCGTCACCGTAATTGGATTTAGATCATTAATAAAACGCGCATCACGTAAACGAATAACGGGATATAAACGTACGATTTCTTTGATGTATTTTCCTACATTATCAAGGGAAAGCTTATTTCCCCCTGAATTAAGGAAGCACTTATCAACCGTTACTGTATTGTCATCTTTTAATTCAGCGCTCACACGATAAAATATATGTTTTAGCCCATCACCATTATCAACCCAAACAGATGCTAAGTTTTGAAAGCGATAAGATTGATGGCGTCCAGGTGCTGATTCGCAGAACTTTAAGACTATCTGTAAAGAACGATTTAATGCCTCGTTGTCCCCTGTAGGATGGTGAAAATCAGAAGCTGTAATTTGGTACTCACGATTTTCAGGAGAAAGTATGATATCAAGGGCATCCAGTAAACTCGATTTACCCCATGAGTTTTCACCGATTAAGACGGTATTATTATTAAGCTGTAGAGAGAGCCGGTTAATCCCCCTAAATCCATATATTTCCACTCGTTCCAGATACATATCTCTCTCCTTGCAGTATTGTATTATCGACTTATTGTCATGCCAATTGCAGTGGATAGCTGATTGCCATTGTAACAGTATGATACTAATAGGATCCGTGAATTCACTTAAACTATCACCAATAAAAGCTTACTCATTTGCTCAGATGATTACTATACGAATGAGATCTGAGCAAAAAAAGAACACATCCGTATAAATCACCAAATTTACTTATTAACCTTAGTTAAATGGATAGGATTATCTTTATTTTTTGGATTTTTTCTCCTATTTTTAAGCTAATAACCAATAAAAAATATTTATGGTATATTCGATATTTAGCATCACAGGCTAAATTTATTTGTGTTTAAATAGCGGTGTTCACAAGAATTCAAATATAATCCTTTGTTTGCGTTAATATAAATTGTTTAGATTGGTGTAATCCGTGTAGTTCATGGGATAAAACAAAAAGGGCACTAACATGTATTCTGGTTTGCTGATTATTCTTCTGCCGTTAGTTCTCGGTTACTTGATACCTATCAAAAATAAAAATGTGCTTCATCGTGTCCACCAAACTTTAAACTCGATGGTGTATGTGATTCTATTTTTAATGGGTATTACCCTAGCTTTACTAGAAAATTTAAGTGTTCACCTTGTTTCAATCTTAATTTATGCACTGACATTCTTTGGTTGTATCTTTGGAATGAACATTATTTCCCTCGTGATTCTCGATAAACTCGATCCTTGGAAAGTCCCTCAACACAAGCAAGAAAAACCACCTTCACGCATCAAAATGGTATTCGAATCCCTACAATTGTGTGGTGTTTTATTGATTGGTTTTGTCGTGGGGCTAACTGGATTTGAATTTTTACATTATGCGGATAAAGGCAGTCAAATTGCCCTAATGCTACTGCTATTATTAGTCGGTGTTCAATTACGTAACAGCGGAATGCACATCAAACAAATTTTAATTAATCGCCGGGGAACGACCATTGCCCTCGTTATGGGAGTGAGTGCGCTAATTGGCGGTGCTATTGCTGCATTTGTCCTTGGCTTACCGGTAAAAATGGGGCTAGCACTAGCTTCTGGATTCGGTTGGTACTCACTAACCGGTATCTTGCTCACGGATGCTTATGGGCCGGTTATGGGCAGTGCCGCTTTCTTTAATGACCTAATGAGGGAGCTCGCTGCCATTATGCTCATCCCATTGATAATTAATCGATATCGTTCTACCGCATTGGGGATCTGTGGCTCAACATCAATGGACTTTACTCTGCCCGTTTTGCAACGTAGTGGTGGGGTAGCCATTGTTCCGGCCGCCATTGTACATGGGTTCGTGCTCAGTCTAATTACGCCAATTCTAATGGCCTTCTTTACATAGGTAAAATTTCAGTCACAATAGCCGTTAATCTGCATATCACAGGAAATTAACATGACGGTTAAACAGCGAGTTTTAGTGTTAGGCGCCAGCGGCTATATTGGGCAAAATTTGATCCCAAAGTTATTACAAGAAGGTCATGAAGTTACTGCCGCTGCACGCCGTGTGGACTGGATGCTCTCCCAAGGCTGGTCTGATACCCGTTGTGTTTATGTCGATTTACACCAACCTGAGACGCTAATCGATATTATGCAGGAAATAGACATTGTCTATTTCCTTGTCCACAGTATGGCCGATCAAGCCAATCTCATTGAACGTGAACGAGAAGCCGCACGTAACGTTCAGCAAGCTCTACAAAATTCCAATGTTAAACAGGTTATTTACCTGAGCGCCTTACAACATGGGCACACCTATTCTCCCCATTTGATTGCTAGACGGTTAACGGGAGAAATTTTACGTGAAAGTGGTATTCCTGTGACGGAAATACGCGCTTCAATTATTGTAGGTTCAGGCTCCGCAGCTTTCGAAATCATGCGTGATATGGTTTATAACCTTGCCATCTTAACGCCCCCGCGCTGGGTGCGTTCTAAATCGTCCCCTATCGCCCTCGAAAATATTCTGTACTATTTGACTCAATTGGCTCAGTTACCTATCACCGAAAGCCAGATCTTGGATGCCGGTGGACCTGAGTATATTAGCTACCAAGAGCTCTTTAAGCGCTTTATCAAAGTCTCGGGAAAACGCCGATTACTGATCCCTATTCCCATTCCAGTTAGTATGATATCGGTTCACTTTATTAGCTTGATAACCTCGGTACCACCGTCTATCGCTAAAGAGTTAATTCAAGGATTACAACATGACCTACCTGCCGATGATAAAGCGATTCGTGAGCTAATCCCACAAACACTTATCTCATTCGATGATGCAGTTCGCAGCACTTTAGCAGAAGAAGCGAATGCAATAGATAATGCCGATTGGGGTTATGACCCTGAAGTCAGAAAACGCTGGAAACCTGGTTATGGGTTTTATCCAAAACAAGCTGGCTCAACGCTAGGAACCAGCGCATCAGCGGAATCGTTATGGCATGTAGTTCAGCAAATTGGTGGTAAAGACGGTTATTTTTACGCCAATGGTCTATGGAAAACTCGCGCCATTATGGATGACATGATGTTCAATAAAGTAAAATATGGCAGACCCGATCGTGAGGAACTCCAGCTTGGAGATGAAGTCGATGGTTGGCGAGTGATCAATATTGAGCCTAATAAACAACTCAGTCTGCTATTCGGCATGAAAGCACCAGGGCTTGGTCGATTAACCTTTACGATTCATGATAGCGGCAATTTACGGTCTATTGATGTTCGTGCTTGGTGGCATCCGGCTGGTTTCTGTGGGCTACTCTATTGGTTTGCAATGATGCCAGCTCACCTGTTTATCTTTAAAGGAATGGCTAAGCGAATTAGTGAACTGGCTATCGAGCGAGATAAACAACTCGCTGTCCAGCAACATACAGAGCATACCACCGCTAAGTCTGAATAATTTCAGCGTAAAAAACCAAATTTTTATGCATAAAATATTGCATAAATATGCTTACGGGATTAATATCGCAGGTAGTTAATTTAGATATTATTGGTAAGCATGAGCATTCAATTAAAAAACATAAACTGTTTCTACGGCAACCATCAGGCACTGTTTGATATCAATCTAGAGTGCTCTGCTGGTGAGACCATGGTATTACTCGGACCAAGCGGCGCGGGAAAAAGTTCTTTATTGCGCGTGCTAAATCTGCTGGAAATGCCACGTTCAGGTCAGCTAAACATTGCAGGTCATCAGTTCAATTTTGCTTCAGCTCCAGAAACCAAAGCAATCCGTGACCTGCGCCAAAATGTTGGTATGGTTTTTCAGCAATACAACCTGTGGCCCCATTTAAGCGTGATGGACAACTTAATTGAAGCCCCCTGTCGAGTACTGAAATTATCCAAACAACAAGCTCAAGAAAAAGCGTCTAAACTACTAGAGCGTCTGCGTTTATCTCCTTTCGCAGACCGCTATCCGTTGCATCTATCTGGTGGTCAACAGCAACGTGTTGCAATTGCTCGGGCCCTGATGATGGAACCACAAGTTTTATTGTTTGATGAACCAACGGCAGCGCTAGATCCAGAAATCACTGCCCAAGTCGTCGATATTATTCGTGAATTATCAGCTACAGGGATCACCCAAGTTATTGTGACCCATGAAGTTGAAATTGCACGTAAAACCGCTAGCCGTGTCGTGTATATGGAAAACGGCCATATTGTTGAGCAAGGGGATGCAAGCCATTTCTCTGCTCCGCAAACTGAAGCATTTGCAAATTATCTGTCCCACTAATAGATATAGGATTAAGCAATGAAAAAACTATTATTAGCTGCATTATTAGGCGCTGTAACCCTATCTGCGACTGCTGCGGAAAAAGACACTATCCGTTTTGCAACCGAAGCGACTTATGCTCCGTTTGAAATGTTTGATAAAAACAACCAAATCGTAGGCTTTGACGTGGATCTCGCCAATGCGATGTGCGAAAAAATGAATGCAACCTGTACATTCACGCACCAATCCTTTGATAGCTTAATCCCAAGCCTGAAATTCCGTCGTTTTGAAGCGTTAATGGCTGGTATTGACATCACGCCTGAGCGCCAGCAACAAGTTGACTTCACCGAAACATATTATCCAAATTCAGCGGAATTTATTGCGGTAAAAGATAAAATTACTGGAATTGACCAATTAAAAGGTAAAAAAATCGGTGTACAAAACGGCACCACTCACCAGAAATACATCATGGAACAACACAAAGATATGACCGTCGTTCCATACGATAACTACCAATCTGCAATTTTAGACCTACAAAATGGTCGTATTAATGCCGTATTTGGTGATACTGCTGTCGCTGATGAATGGTTAAAAACAAAAGGTAACGAAAATTTAGCTGCGGTTGGTGATAAAGTCACTGATCCACAATATTTCGGTATTGGTTTAGGTATCGCTGTACGTAAAGGCAATAAAGAATTACTGGATAAGATGAACAAAGCCTTATCTGAAGTAAAAGCTGACGGCACTTACGATGCTATACATAAAAAATGGTTCCAACAGTAGTCGATATAATTAATGAATGACTTTCTATTTTTAATCAGTGCCGCCGGGATCACCGTCGGCCTTGCTATTTCTGCACTGATCCTTGGATTAATCCTCGCCATGTTGTTTATGGCGTGGGAATCCGTTCGATTTAAACCTATCGCCTTTCTCGGTACTTGCTGGGTCACACTGATCCGTGGTTTACCTGAGCTGCTGGTAGTGCTGTTTGTTTACTTCGGTACATTACAGCTTATCAACCTACTTGGTGACGGGATCGCAATCAATCTTGGTTTTTGGCAAGGGACATTGCAAGTCGACCCAAGTATTTTCTTCGCTGATAGCGGTCAATTCGATTATACCCCGTTTGTTTGTGGTGTTATTGCACTTGCACTCTTGTATGCGTCCTATGCCTCACAGACTTTACGGGGTGCTTTAAAAGCGGTTCCTTATGGCCAATGGGAAGCCGGCTTAGCGTTAGGTTTAACAAAACGTACGATTTTCTTCCGGTTTATCATGCCGCAAATGTGGCGTCATGCTCTACCCGGCTTAGGTAATCAGTGGTTAGTCTTACTAAAAGATACTGCGCTCGTTTCCTTAATCAGCGTAAATGACTTAATGCTGCAAACCAAAACAATCGTGAACCGCACCCATGAGCCGTTCACTTGGTATGCCATCGTAGGTCTTATCTATCTTGCTATCACCTTATTAAGCCAGTTAGTGTTAAAACGTATTGAACTACGCACAACTCGTTTTGAGCGGAGTGAATCAAAATGATCGATTTAATTATTAAAATTTTGCCCGGATTACCAACCAGTTTATCTCTGACTTTTAGTGCATTATTGGTGGCATTTATCCTCGCGATATTATTTACCTTGATTCTATCTCTCAAAACTCCCGTTGTTTCACAGGCTGTTAAGGTTTATATCACCCTGTTTACCGGAACACCGTTACTGGTACAGTTTTTCTTGATTTATAATGGCCCTAGCCAATTTAAATCTTTACAGGATTACCCTGCACTATGGGAGTTTATTTCAACACCGTGGGTATGTGCGATGGTTGCACTCGCATTAAACAGTGCGGCATATTCTACGTTATTATTCCATGGCGCGGTGAAAGCAATTCCATCAGGTCAATGGCAATCTTGCCAAGCATTAGGAATGAGTAAACTGCAAACCATGCGGATTATTCTACCCTATGCATTTAAACGCTCACTTTCATCTTACTCCAACGAAGTGGTATTGATCTTCAAAAGTACCTCTCTTGCAAGTACCATCACCATGCTGGATATTATGGGCTACAGTAGCCAAGTATTTGGTCAAACTTGGGATGTTATGGCGTTTGTTGCAGCAGGAATTATCTACCTTGTTGTCAATGCGATACTTACCATCGTTATGCGTCTGATTGAGCGTAAAGCGCTGGCATTTGAACAACGTAGCTAGTCTCCCCTATTTAGTTTGCTATTTTTATGAAAAGCTTGGTTTAATCGCCAAGTTTTTTGTATATGAAAAATATATAGCTAATTAATTACAAGCTAATTGATTTTTGAAAGAAAGTTTTTAGTTCGTCAGTAACATATAAAGTCAAAAACGATATCAATAAGGTTGATTTTTTATGGCTACACAAATTGAATATTCTATTCCTTTCAAACAAAAACCTATGCTGACTTATATTACCGAAAAAAAACCTGATAGATTTGAGAATAAACTTATAAAAACATCCAATATTTCCCCTATTAAGCTGGGTATCTGTCATGGAATATCCAATAGTTTCTTAATGTATGAAAATAGTAATCTTGGATCAGAGTATATTAAAAAAATCAGTGATTCTTTCAGTGCTATATCTTGCGATAAAATAAAAGATAATATCTTAGACAAATACATTAGAAACTCAATTATCAAATTTAATTTACCTATCTTTGAATCATTAATTTCTCAAGGTATTAACAATCAAATTAGTTATGGGAATTCATTTGATTTTGATAGAATGAGCTCAAAGATTAGAGAGTTGATTTTTGATAGAAAAAAACAAAATGAATCAAATATTGAATATATAAAAAGAATAGTTTCAGGCAATAAAATAACGGATATATTCAATGACCCTTCTGTACTAATCGATGAATATGATACTATCCATAGCTTAGATATTTTTATAAAAAAAATAGACTCATTAAAAAATGAGTTTAATATTAGTGATAAATTACTTTTTAAAATAAAAATGGAAATCCCTTTAAACAACAAAGATATCTCTAATTTTTTAATTTGCTTTTTTTCTTATAAATTAAAAGAAAGTAACTTACAATTAACTGAAAGAAAGCTTAATTCAGGACTCATCAATGATAATACTCATACCATAGATAACAATGTAAATATGTCTACATTTGGCCAATTAAAAACTAAAAATGAGATCAAAAACTGTATCGAAATGGCACTAGATAGAAAAGGCTATTATTATTGTCTTATATCGATAAAAGGTCATTGCATGGCAATATCTGCAAAGAAAAATAAAAGTGCAGATATCACTATTTATAAATTTTTTGATGCTGAAAAAGGGTTATTAATCACCGAGGATAAGAATAAATTTCATAAAAATATTTCAGCAATATTAGATAATTTCAATGCGTTGGGGAAAACCCATCAAACAAAATCCGGTCAAGTATTAGCTAGTATTTTTTCAATTGATAAAAAAATAGGTAGTAAGATAAAATTAAAAATACCTGAATTTAATTTTATAGACATTCAAAATCATATAAAAAACTCACTCATAAAAGATAAAGTAAAAATAGATTTATTGAATAATTATAAAATAAAATTAAAACAGCATGACACAATAAAAAACATAACCAAAGCTACAGTTTATGGTCATTATAAACAGTGGGATATCTATTCGAATGAAACTGATGTAAAAAAAATGGTGAATTCTATTTCTGAAAAATTACCAATAATAAAACATAAAAAAGGCAGTTTATATATCAACCAATCTGGAGATATTCATTCTTATAATCTTAAATTTAATTTGAGCCGTGTTATAAAAAATATGTTTAATTTTTATTAATGACTATTGAGTGACAGATAAAATATCTCCATCTGTCATTCTTAAATTATTTTCGCTTCAACAAGCACAACACTTCATAATGTGCAGTATGTGGGAACATATCAAACAGCTGCACTTTACAGACTTGATAGCCTGACAATTGTTGTAAATCTTCTGCCATAGTTTGCGCATTACAGCTGGAATACAGAATATACTCTGGATGCATATCCGATAAATAATTGCACAGATTCTTACCAATACCCCGTCTTGGTGGATTCACTAACACTAAATCTGGAATATCTTGTCGGCTAGTTGCAAAATTTGTGGAATCTAACGCTTGAAACTCCACTTTTTGTAATCCCAACTCTTGGGCTGATTGGCGGGCACATTCAATCGCAGGCGCGCAAATTTCAATACCTGTTAATTTGATATTCTGATCAGCGCAATGTAAACCAAAACCCCCGACACCACAGAATAGATCCCAAAGACTTGAGATAGTTAATTCTTGAACCCATTCTCTCGCAATTTGATATAGTTTCGCTGCCACTATGGGGTTAGTTTGAAAAAAACTTTGAGGGCGAATAAACAGGGGAACTTGGTTAAATACTTCACGTAGAGCATGTTGCTCCGTTAGCATAATTTCCTGCTCCCCTTCCAGAATTGCCATGTGAACAGGTTGAATATTCGCAGTGATCACCGAGAGTTCTGGCAGTTTTTCTTGTAACCAAGGTAATGCGTTTATTAACTGCTCAATCTTTTTCTCAGAACGTAAAACAAAACGCAGCATAAACTGCCCAGTCTGTCTGCTTTGCGTTAGCAAAATGTATTTTAACTCCCCTCGTTTACGCTCAATATTATAGGGGGTAAGCCCCGCTCTCGCGATAAACGGAGTCAATTGTTCAAATACAGGGGAAAATTCTGCTGGATATAATGGGCAATCAGTTAAACTAACCGCAATTCCATCTCGATTAATTATACCAAAAATTGGTTTTTCAACGCTCCCACTAACCACCATTTTAGCCTTATTGCGAAAACCTTCAGAAGGCCCCGTCGCTGGCGTCAAGAATAATGATGACTCAAGGGATGGCAATAAAGATTGCAGATTATCTTGTTTGCGGGAAAGTTGCTGTTCTGGCGATAGCTCAAGCCACTGGCAAGAGTGACATTCTCCCGCCAAATATTTTTCACAATGCATACGATATTTAGTGAATAATTACAGAGGGTTTATCATCAGGGTCAGATTCAAACTCTTCTTCGTCTGATTCTTCGCTCTCATCTTGGTTTGTATACAGCAAATCATTGCTGAAAATCTCATAGACAATCCCTGATATTTGCTCGTCAGCCTGCTCCATAAAGAGTTTAAACTGCTCATAGCTCATCCCGGCTTTTGCAGGAAAAGATTGACTAACAACTAATTTAGGTAAATTTTCATTGTTGATTTCGAGGAAAACTTTAGCCGTCAGTGAACTGGCGTTAATTTGGCTAATATTTGCGACCAATGTAATAATTGCGGTTGGTTTTAACTCCGCGAGTGCCGATAACACCAAAACATCATTAACAATGTCTAATTTTGCATCAAAAATACCCTCAATATTTTGCAGATGAGGTAGGTGCAATGCGGAACAAGAGTCACACTCGAAATAGGACGTTTTGAGTTGGTCAAGCCATTCACGTAATTGTGGGATATTTAGGGAACAAATGGAGTCCATGATCAATAACCTTCTTCAACTCAAAATAACAAAATAACTAATAGAAAAGCGGATAATCTTCACACATTTGATAGTTAAACACCAGTAAAACCATGCTTAATCCTGCTTTTCGTCTGCTTTGTCACCGGTGTTTGTCGATTTTTTCTGGTGATTTTTTCGCTCACGGTCAGAACCCGTAGATTTATTATCCATTCCCAAAAAAGTTAACCCATGAACCGCTCGCCAAATAATATTAATCATGGCGGGCACTAAGCATCCCACTCCCACCAATATCATGGTAATTATCGCGCTCGAGCTGGCTAATATTTCTGGTAGAGTGATATACCCATTGGTTGCCAATAATACGGTCATTAATAAAATAATACCAATTCCCTCCAAAACCAACACGGGTTTTGGCATATCCGCTAATGAACGCATGGTTCCTTTTGTATTTTTAGTAGGTTGATCCTGCTTATTCATCTTTTATTCCTTGTAATTCAAGTCTGCACTAAGACATCTGTAGCACTGCTACGAATTATATATGCTACCTATAGCTATGAAAGGAAAATTCAACTTTTATTTCTAAGCTGATGTTGGCATAGTATTGGGCATTGTTTTTAATATTTGAGTCACTATTAGAATCTGAGTTCTAAAATTTAAGGAGATATTATGTACACTGTTATATTTGGTCGCCCTGGTTGCCCATACTGTGTTCGTGCGAAAGAACTTGCAGAAAAACTGAAAAATGAACGTGACGATTTTGATTATCGCTATGTCGACATTCAAGCGGAAGGTATTAGTAAAGAAGACCTGTCTAAAACCGTTGGTAAAACGGTAGAAACTGTTCCACAAATCTTTATTGATGAAAAACATATCGGTGGTTGCACTGATTTCGAAGCTTATGCAAAAGAAAATCTGAATCTATATAAATAAATTTATCTCAATTTTCTTTTCAAGAAGCCCCTTATACGATTTCTGTCGTTTTGGGGCTTTTTTTTGTTCATTTTGTGCTATTTAAAATTTATCATACCCAAAAATGACTTTTTTCTAATCGCCTTAAGAACTTTCTTCATTTATTAGAGTCCTAAGTTATGCCACTGCTTTTCTTTGATGTCCCCATATTGAGGAGCCCGATAGCCATTTGATTACTTCATGCTATCGGGTTTTTTATTTCTATCGTTTACCCATGACGCTGATAAATCTATCCTATTTAATAAATATTGATTGAGTAAATGATTAACAAAAAGTAAATTTGTCACCTTGAGTAGCAAAGGCTCAATAATGACGTTTTACTCCGCCTCCCTATTGCCATTGCTATGTTTTTAATACCCATGAGTTACTAATGTCCGAGGTACTTAAATCGTGCTGGAACAATTGAATCTGGACCTGTTCAACCTGATCACTGCGACATCTGAATCTGCAAGTGGAATAATTGCCTTAGCAACTGTTGTTGCCAAGCGCATGATCCTCATATTTCCACTATTTACTGTCGCTTGCTGGTTCTGGGGAGCCCCCCAAAATATGATGCGGCAAAGAGCGTTTGCCTGTAAGACAGCTTATGCCTTAGTCATTGGTCTGACTATTTCTTGGCTGATTGGCTACCTCGCCCCACATGATCGCCCATTTGTCATGGGAGTCGGTCAAGCGTTATTGGATCATGAACCTACCCCATCATTCCCAAGTAACCATGGCACGATTGTCTTTACCTTTGTATTTGCCTTCTTATTCTGGCTAAGAACATGGGTTGGTATGGTATTTATGATCCCAGCCATCGCTATCGCTTGGTCACGAATCTATCTTGGCGTTCACTGGCCACTGGATATGGTTGGTGCTTTCATCCTTGCCGCTATTGCCTGTGGTATATCTCAACTCATTTGGAGTCTTGGTGGCCACAAAATCCAGCAACCTATTACTCAATTGTATGAACGCATCTTTGGTTCACTAATTCGTAAAGGCTGGATGCAGCCATAATCTTATTTAACGTGCTGGCACTTGTTATTGCCAGCACTTCCTTCCCTCATTTCTCCCACATAAAAATATTGCGCTAAATCAAAGTTTGTTTTTATTTCTTTTTTATCGATTTAAATTTATTTGAATTTTTCAACTAAATATTGACACAAATAATTAACAAATATTCTGTAACGCTTTTTCATTATTTTTCGCGAAGAAAAATAAGTATTACTTATCCAATCTCAAATACTAAAATTTAATTAACATATTTTTTATAGGCATCGATTCAGCCATAAAATTAATTGCGTTATTAACTAATTACCAAAATAATAACAATTACATGAAAAACAATTAGTTACATAAAACTTACTACTAGTGAAAATAGTCAATTTCAAGAATTTTAAAATTAAATAAGTGCATATGGTTATAGTTCAATCAATGATAAAAAAATCGTTAATATAATAATATTATTCATCTTTTGTGTTTTTATATTAATAAAAATGTCAGTTAATCGTTTTCAAGGTATTAAGAATATCCCCCGCCAACCAAACCTAACTCAAATTCAGTTAACATTTTTATAAAATTCACCACAAACCGGTAAACGCAGGGGATATTTCTCTTTTGAGATAATGATCACGGCATTTTGTTCTGTTAAAATGTAGATTCTCACACTCAAAAACCATCTTTAAAAATTACTTATAAAATTACAAAACTGATTGAAAATGAATTTCATATTCATCTTAGTTTTATTTCCAATCAGATTGTTACGTATAAAGCCATTGTTATTGAACGATTGATTAATCGTACAAAAAGATTAAGAGCCTACTTATTTAGGCACTACAACGTTTAGACGAATTATTCGTCACCTAGTTTTTATTTTTGACTTTTATTTTTGGAGACTATTATGGATGCAACAAAAGTTGGTTCCATCAACACAACAGCCTCGCAAACAGGGAAATCGACCGCTTGGCGTAAAACTGACACCGTGTGGATGCTTGGACTTTATGGTACAGCGATCGGTGCTGGTGTCTTATTTTTACCTATCAACGCAGGTATGAGCGGACTGTTACCCGTACTTCTGATGTTGGTATTAGCCTTCCCAATGACCTTTTTTGCTCACCGTGGCTTAACTCGTTTTGTCCTTTCTGGTTCAAAGAAAGATGGCGATATTACTGAAGTAGTGGAAGAGCATTTTGGTCGTACCGCAGGTAACTGGATCACCCTGCTCTATTTCTTTGCTATTTATCCTATTCTATTAGTTTATGGTGTTTCCATTACTAATAACGTCAACAAATTCCTGACTGAACTTATCGGCGTTGCTGCACCACCTCGTTGGTTGCTAGCTTTGATCCTTGTCGGTGGTGTTATGGCAATTGTGGCTTTTGGTGAGAAATATATTGTTAAAGTGATGAGCTTCCTAGTATTCCCATTCATTGCGGTACTGGTTGCATTCTCTATCTATATGATCCCTCACTGGAGTGCTGATGCACTGGACACGCTGTCTTTAGCAAACGTAGCAGAAACAGCAAAAAATACCGGTGGACAAAGTATTTGGATTACTATCTGGCTAACAATTCCAGTGATGGTGTTTGCTTTTAACCACTCACCGATTATCTCTGCATTCTCCGTTGCAAAACGTGAAGAGTATGATGAAGCAGCAGAAAAGAAATGTTCACGCATTCTTGCCTCAGCGCACATTCTGATGGTATTTACTGTTATGTTCTTCGTCATCAGCTGCGTATTCACGCTATCTTCAGCTGACCTTGCTGCGGCGAAAGCACAAAACATCAGTATCCTTGACTACCTGTCTGGCTACTTTGATCAGCCATTCATTAAATATACCGCAGCAATCATTGCATTCATCGCTATCATTAAATCATTCTTGGGTCACTATTTAGGTGCTCGTGAAGGTTTTAATGGCTTAGTTGAGCGAGCATACCGCGCGAAAGGTAAAACGGTTAATATCAAAAAATTAAACCGTGGTACTGCTATCTTCATGTTGATAACAACTTGGTTAGTGGCAACTTGGAACCCAGGTGTTCTTGAAATCATTGAAAGCCTTGGTGGTCCAGTCATCGCTATCTTACTGTTCTTAATGCCGATGTATGCCATCAGCAAAGTTCCTGCAATGCGTAAATACTCAGGTAAACTCAGCAATATTTTTGTGGTTATCATGGGTCTAGTCGCAATCTCAGCAGCAACTTACAAGTTATTCTTCTAATTAAAGAATTAATGCGTAATTAATTGAAATCATGCCCCCAATTAACCTATATCAATCTGGCTAATTGGGGGATGTTATATCATCACCATACTGACAACAGAGGCCCTGTAAATGACAGTATGATGGGGATTCTTTAATATAGGAATTACAGAATATGATCAGCGTATTCGACATTTTCAAAATCGGTATCGGACCCTCCAGCTCGCACACTGTCGGCCCAATGAAAGCCGGTAAACAGTTTGTCGATGACCTCATCCACCAGAATTTACTCACTTCTACAACACGAATTTCTGTTGATGTTTATGGTTCTCTGTCTCTGACAGGTAAAGGCCATGCAACCGATATGGCAATCATCATGGGCCTAGCAGGTAACTTACCTGACACCATCGATATTGATGCTATCCCAGCCTTTATGCAAAATGTTGCGCAAACCGGTAAATTACTACTGGCTCAAGGGCAGCATGAAGTAGATTTCCCAACTGAAGGGGGCATGAATTTCCATTCAACCAACCTTCCATTACATGAAAATGGTATGACAATCACTGCATTTGCAGGCGATAAAGTCATCTATACCAAAAATTATTATTCTATCGGCGGTGGATTTATTGTCGATGAAGAGCATTTCGGTCAAGAAACTGAAAATGCGGTACAAGTTCCTTATCCCTACAAATATGCAGCAGATTTACAGAAACACTGTAAAGAGACTGGATTATCTTTATCTGCTTTAGTCATGCAGAATGAATTAGCGCTACACAGTAAAGAAGAAATTTCTGCTTATCTCTCATCGGTGTGGGAGGTTATGAAAGCAGGTATTGAGCGTGGTGTCACAACTGAAGGATTATTACCGGGCCCACTTCGTGTACCACGCCGCGCTGCGGCATTACGTCGCCAATTGGTCACTTCAGATGTCAATAATACCGACCCAATGGCGGTGATTGATTGGATTAACATGTACGCGTTAGCCGTGAACGAAGAGAATGCGGCCGGTGGTCGTGTTGTTACTGCGCCAACTAACGGAGCATGTGGAATTATCCCAGCGGTACTGGCTTACTACGATAAATTTATTCGTCCAGTCAACGAAAACTCCTATACCCGTTACTTCTTAGTCTCCGGAGTGATTGGTACTCTGTACAAAATGAATGCATCAATTTCAGGTGCCGAAGTAGGCTGCCAAGGGGAAGTGGGTGTAGCTTGTTCTATGGCCGCAGCGGGTCTAGCTGAGTTGATGGGCGGAAGCCCTGAGCAAGTCTGTATTGCCGCAGAAATCGCTATGGAGCATAACTTGGGATTAACTTGTGACCCTGTCGGTGGGCAAGTTCAAGTTCCTTGTATCGAGCGCAATGCAATCGCGGCGGTCAAAGCCGTCAATGCGGCTCGAATGGCTCTACGCCGTGTCAGCGCACCGAGTGTTTGCCTCGATAAAGTGATTGAAACCATGTATGAAACTGGCAAAGATATCAATGCAAAATATCGTGAAACCTCCCAAGGTGGCTTAGCGATTAAATTAGGGCGCTGTGAATAATTTATTCTAATTCTTTTCAGTAAAAATGCCTGCATATTTGCAGGCATTTTTTTATTAATAAACTTGATATGGTGTTTGTGTTTGAACAAAAACACCCACGGCTCCAGCCGTCCCCTGTATCGAATCAGATGCTTCTTTCGCTATCATTTCAGCACTTTGAGCTAAACTACTCATACTTTCTGCTAATTTATCGGCAACCTGCTCATTTTCAATAACCATACCATTCACTACGATTGAGTTGCTAACACTATCACCGCCACGGATGGTGCCAGAGTTATCCCCATGATTTTGAGCATAACCGGCAGAGATTTTATCGGTCATTGGAGGCTCATTCGCATCTAACGATGAGACTGAGGCCGATAATGTTATCGTCGTCGCTGATTTTTCTGGCTGGTTTAAGATATCTTTCCCTTCTGTTGCCAAACGATTAATTTGATCTAGCATAGGTCTAAGCTCCCTAAACGTTTCACGATCAGTTTTCACTGACAACTTAAACTCACGATACTGTCTTTCTAAATCTCGATATGATTCAAGTTCACGTTGTAATAAATCAGCTAACCCTTGTTTTTCAGCCTCTAACTTGCCTATTTTATCCTGCAGATTAACAACTCGTTGACTGCATTCAGTCTCTTTGGTCACTTTCTTATCCAAAACGCCTTTTAAATTAGCAATATCATTATTTAGCCTATTAATTTTTGCATTCATTCCTTGACTGTTTTTATCTTCATCTTGTAATTTGCTATTTAATGACGCTATTTCTTTGGTTTTATCATCAATTTTACATTCAATCTGTGCGATTTTTTCTTCGTGTTTTTTATTTCTTTCTTGCTGAATTTTCAGGCGTTCTTCTAGTTTATCTTTATCGCCATTCGCTTGTTCCAATTTAAACTCTAAATCACCAATTTCCTGTTTCCCTTCATCAACGGCTTTTTTTAACGCTTCAATTTCTGTGCGTTGTGCCTTCATATCGGAACGCAGCTGTGTCACATCCTCTTTAGTTTTTGCTAAATCAGAATGTAGTTGTTGTTTCTCTTGTTCATTGGTTGCTAGCAGTTGCTGAGCCTCATTTAATCTACGCTGAGTTTCCTGAGAGTGTTGACTTTGATCCGCCAGCAGTTGTTGCTGTTCTTTCAATTCCACTTGTTGTAATTGAATTCTGTCTTGAAGTGCCAATAATTCTTTATTTTTACGAATAATTTCCTGATTAGCTTCAGATAGTTGCTTCTGCATACCTTGATATTTTTCAATACCACTTTGTAATTCTCTGACTGCATTACCCCCTTTAATAAACGAATTTTCATGGTTTGTTGAACCCAGTTCATTATTTGCCGCTCCCCCATTCAATTCATTATTATTTAAACCAAAGTTAGTACTATGCCCCCCTTCAATTCCTCCCTCATTTATCCCATCATTACGTGCAATTCCTCCCTGCATAACATGATTATTAGTATGCAAGTTTAAGGTGTTCCCCCCGATGACAGTCCCCCCTCCTTTACCGGAATCTATTGCATCACCTGACTTCATGACCCCACTATTTTCACCACGGTTATCTGCGCGGCCCCCCTGCACACTGTTTTCACCAATCCCTTTGGTATTCGGTTGATTTTGTAACTGTTGCATTCTGTCTTCCATGGAAATGTGCATAGATAAATCCCTTATCTTGATAGATAAAAATAAATAATTTAATTGATACAAAAATAAAATAGTCATCGATTGATAAATCAATTATTAATTAACATTAAATAATTAATAGTCAAAGGATTAGGATGATTATTAAATCGATTTTGAAATATTTCAATTGAAGTTTATCTGTAAATTTCTCTAATGTTATACAGTGCAAATAAAAAAGGTCTCATTCGAGACCTTTAGATAAAATTTAAATTATTCGAGGTGACTTATCCAAAAATGGCATTCCACCAGCCTGTGATAGTTTTCATCACATAATCCCAAACTCGGCCAAAGAAACCCGCCTCTTCCAAGGCTTGTTTAGCCACTAATGGGTGCTGTTCAACCACTTCACCATTCAAGATAAAGTTTATCGTTCCTACTTTTTGATTCAGTGCTAATGGCGCTTCAAGGGAGTTACTATCTAATTTGATATCTACTTTCATGTTCTGTAGCTGACCTTTAGGGATTGTCACTGCAACATCCTTTTCGACCCCCAAGGGAACTTCAGAAATATCGCCAAACCATACACGCTGTTTCTGTAATACCGCATCCCCTTTAATCGGTGTCACGGTTTCAAAGAAACGGAATCCCCACGTCAATAATTTTTCACTTTCTGAAAAACGAACTTTGTCGCTTGGAGCACCCAAAACAACTGAAATCAAACGCATTGGACCATCCGTTGCTGAAGCCACTAAATTATGACCTGCACCACTGGTATGTCCCGTTTTGACACCATCAACTTTTAGATTTTGGCTCCACAATAGGCGATTTCGGTTAGGTTGACGGATATTATTGAAGGTAAATTCTTTCTCTTTGTGCAAAATATATTCATCTGGCACATCGCGAATCAATGCTTGTGCTAGCACCGCCATATCACGCGCGGTACTGTATTGCCCTTCAGAATCCAAACCATGAACGGTTTTAAAGTGTGTATTCGTCAATCCTATTTTCTGTACATAGCTATTCATCAAATCAACAAACGATTCTTGGCTTCCCGCTACATACTCTGCCAACGCAATACTGGCATCATTACCTGATTGAATAACGATCCCTTTGTTTAAATCCAATACTGAAACTTGGTCTTTTGGTTTTAAAAACATCAATGAAGAACCTTTTAACACTGGGTTTCCTGTTGCCCATGCGGCTTCACTGACAGTCACCATATCTTGTGGCGTAATTTTTCCGGCTTTGACCGCTTGCCCAACCACATAACTCGTCATAATTTTGGTTAAACTTGCGGGATCTAAACGCTCATCAGGATGGCTTGACGCAAGAATTTTACCGCTGTCATAATCCATCAACACAAATGCCTTAGCATCAATTTGTGGAGCAACCGGAGTCTGAGCCGCATACGCGCTACTGCTCATGACAACTAACATACTCAACCCAATTCCCGCACTTCGAGTTTTTAACGACAACATATTCTTACTCATCGGTCACTCCTTGCAATTCATAACCATTAAAACATTTCATAACACTCAAACATTCTTCCACTAGAAACCATAAAAAATAAATTAAAATTCACTCAGATACAGCAAAATATCGACAATGTTGAACGCATCCCTATACCCTAAACAAAATAGTTTGATATGACTACCAACAATCAACAAACAGGTTTCTCTCTCCGGTAATTTCATCTATCTTTACTGGGTCAAACACAATCATGGGAGATTCCAATGTTAACTGTCTGGGGACGCACTAACTCTTCAAACGTCAAAAAAGTACTCTGGTGCTTGAAAGAGCTGAATATTCCTTATAATCAAAAAGATGTTGGTGGTCCATTTGGTGGACTTGATACACCAGAATATAAAAAAATGAACCCAAACAGCACCATCCCAACTCTACAGGATGATCAGTTTGCGCTGTGGGAATCGAATGCAATTTTACGTTACCTTACGGAAAAATATGATCATTCTCACCTATTGTTAGCCCGTGATTTACAAGAAAAAGCAGCGGCTGATAAATGGATGGATTGGAGCAGTGCCAATTTGTTTGACCACATCAAACAGATGATGAATAAAATCGTGCGTGTACCCGAAGCTGACAGAGATCCCGCGCAAGCCAAAGTGATTTATCAGAATATCGAGAAGTTACTGAAAATTGCCGATGATGCCCTTGCAACACAAGATTATTTTAGTGGAAATGCATTTGGTATCGCCGATATCGCCATTGCACCATTATTCTATCCATGGCATGAAATTGTGACTGAGCGTCCTGAATTTCCTCACTTAGAACGTTGGTATCAAGCGTTAACTAAACGCCCTGCATTCCAAGAAATAGTGATGCTGCCAATTAAGTAATATTTAATCGTGGCACTAGCTATTTAGCGCCACGATAATATTTCTCTATCAATTAACTCATCGGCATCTGAAGGGGGTTAATAAATTGGTATTCGAATCCTAAATCTGCACTGATACACCCACCATCAATCGTTTTTCCGGTATCTTCATGTTCGTCAACAATAAATTCTGGTGGCACTAAACCGATAGACTGCGCCATATGAGTATAAAACTGTTTTCTTGTTGGGTGTTCTGGCGCACATAAATTATACGTATTCCCCCCCTCCGATTGTTGGATCAGCAAGATAATCGCCGAAATCACATCATCTTGATGCACCATATTGACCGGCTGGTTGCCACCTTTGACTTGCTGTTTTCCTGCCAAAAAACGTCCGGCATGGCGTTTTTCCCCAACCAATCCCGCCAAGCGTAAGACATCTACGCGAATATTGGGTAGGCCATGCATCCAATGTTCAACAGCAATTAACGCTCTCGCCGATGCCGTTTCCCCCAATAAAGGCGATTCTTCATCAATCACGCCATTAACATCCCCATAAACTGAGGTGGAAGAGGTAAAAATAATTCTCGGAATTTTATAAGCAATAGCGCTATCCACTAATTGTTCAATCGCCAACACATATTCAGATAGCGTGACTTTGGACGGTGGTAGCAAGATAACCATCACATCCGAATCCTTCATTAATTGATTGAGATCCTCTGAATTACACTGAATATTTGGCGTTAGCTGTAATTTATAACAATCAATTCCTACCGCCCTTGCGGCTTCAACGCCATCAGCGTGAGTTTTGGTTCCGGTAACGCGCATCCCTTGCGCCATTAGTGCATTTGCTAACGGCAGTCCTAACCAACCAAGACCAATAATAGTAATTTTTTTCATGTTGCTATCCTAGAGGCTAAATAAATCATCCAATCACTAACTCTTAGATTAGCTGAAAATCATTTAACTTCCGAAGCTATTTTATAAGGAATTTATCACTATAAAAAACCGCGAACTAATTATTATTAGTTATTTTAAAAAAAAGGGTTGCATTCATAGTATGAAATCGGATAGGTTGATAAGTATTGAATGTTTAAGCAATTATCTAAATAACTAAACGGAAGCTATTATGACTCGTATTTCACGCAACCATCATCATCACCATCATCCTGATTAGTCTTTTGGGCGATGTGTGCTGGAAGACGATCAACGACTCTTCCGGTGGCTGAAATGCAAATAAAGAGAACCCTCGGAAGATAATCTTCCGAGGGTTTTTTTATTATTAATCAAAAAGATATTTTTAGGGTGTGGGGTAATATTATGTTGGACAAATCACGTTTACGTATCGCAATACAGAAATCTGGACGCTTGAGCGATGAATCAAGAGAGCTACTGGCTCGCTGTGGTATAAAAATCAACTTACAACAACAGCGATTGATTGCTTATGCAGAAAATATGCCTATTGATTTACTTCGCGTTCGCGATGACGATATCCCCGGACTGGTTATTGATGGTGTTGTAGACCTCGGAATCATTGGTGAAAACGTATTAGAGGAAGAGTTACTTAGCCGTCAAGCTCGTGGCGAGAATCCACAATTTAAAACTTTACGCCGTCTCGACTTTGGTGGCTGCCGCTTATCGTTAGCGGCACCATTAGATTTTAACTACACCGGTGCTGAATGCCTAAATGGCTCTCGCGTCGCAACATCTTATCCGTACCTACTGAAGCGCTACTTTGATGAAAAAGGCGTGAAGTTTAAATCTTGCTTACTCAATGGCTCAGTCGAAGTTGCGCCACGCGCTGGTTTAGCCGATGCGATTTGTGATTTAGTCTCCACCGGTGCCACCCTCGAAGCTAACGGATTGAAAGAAGTGGAAGTCATTTACCGTTCAAAAGCTTGCTTAATTCAGCGTGATGGAGAAATGTCATCCGATAAACAGCAACTTATTGACCGCATGATGACCCGTATTCAAGGCGTAATCCAAGCACGTGAATCAAAATACATTATGTTGCATGCACCGGGAGAAAGACTGGAAGAGATCATATCTCTGCTTCCGGGAGCTGAACGTCCAACCATCCTGCCATTAGCGGGTGATAAGAACCGAGTTGCAATGCACATGGTAAGCTCCGAAACCCTATTCTGGGAAACCATGGAAAAACTAAAATCACTGGGTGCTAGCTCAATTCTCGTATTACCTATTGAAAAAATGATGGAGTAAGTCACCATGGAACTGGGATTCAATCAACCAATTCGCTGGTCAACTTGCAGCGAAGAACAGCAAAATACCCTGCTGATGCGCCCTGCTATCGCCGCATCAGGCAATATTAGCGCTGCTGTTAGTCAAATCATTGATCACGTTCGCCAAGAGGGTGACATTGCCCTCAAAGTACTCAGTCAACGTTTTGACAAAACAGCGATTTCGTCTGTTCGTATTTCACCGAATGCTGTTGAAGAAGCCCAAGCTCGCCTTGGTGATGACATCAAAACAGCGATGAAAACGGCCATTGCAAATATCCGTCGTTTTCACGAAACGCAAAAACCTGAACCCATTACTGTAGAGACTCAAGCAGGAGTCGTATGCCAGCAAGTGACTCGTCCAATTGATTCTGTTGGCTTGTACATTCCCGGTGGCTCAGCCCCATTACTTTCTACCGTAATGATGTTGGGTACTCCCGCTAATATTGCAGGTTGCCGTAAAATTATTCTCTGCTCCCCCCCACCGATTGCAGATGAAATCTTATATGCCGCTAAGCTGTGTGGTATCACCGATATTTTCCAAGTCGGCGGAGCCCAAGCCATTGCAGCAATGGCATTTGGTACAGAAAGTATTCCTAGTGTTGACAAAATTTTTGGTCCGGGAAATGCCTATGTAACAGAAGCTAAACGCCAAGTGAGCCAAAGCTACGACGGTGCAGCAATTGATATGCCAGCGGGACCTTCTGAAGTTTTAGTGATTGCAGACCGCCAAGCAAATCCTGCATTTACTGCTTCTGATTTATTATCTCAAGCTGAACACGGTCCAGATTCACAAGTTATTTTACTGACTGATGATGAAGATTTTGCTCAGCGAGTTATCGTAGAAACTGAAAAACAGTTAGCGACGCTGTCTCGTGCGTCAATAGCACGTGAAGCCCTGAGTGCCAGCCGAGTGATTATTGCCGATTCCATTGACCAATGTGTGGAAATCAGTAACAGCTACGGACCTGAACACTTAATACTACAAACTCGCAATGCAGATGATCTCGTAGAATTAATCACCAACGCAGGATCTGTTTTTGTCGGCGATTGGTCACCAGAATCTGCGGGAGATTATGCATCAGGAACCAATCACGTATTACCGACTTATGGCTATACCGCCACCTATTCGAGCCTAGGCTTAGCTGACTTTATGAAGAGAATGACCGTGCAAAAACTCTCTGCTCAGGGACTATTAGGATTGGCTAAAACCATTGAAACACTGGCACAAGCTGAGCAACTCACTGCCCACAAAAACGCCGTTACCCTACGAGTCTCCGAACTAAAAAAACAAAATCAGGAGTGAATCATGAGCCAGACGTTTAATGCCGCCAGCCTAGCACGCGAAAATGTAAAAATTATGACCCCCTATATGTCGGCACGCCGCCTTGGGGGCAACGGGGATGTATGGCTTAACGCCAATGAATACCCGACCGCACCGGATTACCAATTTAACGAACGTAATTTGAACCGCTACCCTGAAGCACAGCCTGCTGAAGTGATTCAAAATTATGCCGCTTATGCAGGGATTTCTCCGGAGCAAGTTCTTGTTTGTCGCGGAGCCGATGAATCCATCGAATTGTTAATCCGCGCATTTTGTGAGCCGGGAAAAGATGCCGTGATGTTTTGTCCACCAACTTATGGCATGTACAGTGTTAGCGCAGAAACCTTTGGTGTTGAACAGAAAAAAATCCTATCGCTACCAGATTGGTCACTCAATATCCCGTCGATCCGTGAAAACCTGTCCAACACGAAACTGATTTATATTTGTAGCCCAAATAATCCGACCGGCAATATCATCGACAATAAAGCACTGCTAGAAGTTTTAGACATGGCGGCTGGACGTGCATTAGTGGTGGTGGATGAAGCTTATATTGAATTTTGCCCTGAATTTAGTGTCGCGAGTTGGCTAGAAAAATATCCTAACTTAGTCATTTTAAGAACACTGTCCAAAGCTTTCGCACTGGCAGGATTACGCTGTGGATTTACCTTAGCGTCCCCTGAAGTGATCGAAGTTTTACTGAAAGTGATCGCGCCTTACCCACTCTCAACACCTGTTGCGGTTATCGCAGCGCAAGCACTGAATAATGATGGTGTCACCACCATGAAAAAACGTGTCGAAGGGATTAGAAAAAATCGCATCGCACTTTCTGAAGCACTGCGTGAGTTATCCGTCGTTGAAACGGTTTATCCCAGCGAAACCAACTACATTTTGGTGCGTTTTAAAGATGGTGCCCGTGTTTTCAAAGCACTTTGGGATCAAGGCATTATTTTAAGAGACCAAAGCAAACAGCCGGGGTTGGTTGACTGCCTGCGGATCACCATTGGGACAGAAATTGAAAATGTCCGTGTCATTGAAGCTATTAAAGCACTTTGCTGATTAGGGAATAGTTATGAGCCAGAAAATTCTTTTTATCGACCGTGATGGAACCTTAATTTCTGAGCCACCTACTGATTTTCAAGTAGATAGCTTAAGCAAGTTAGCGTTTGAAAATAATGTGATCCCAAGCCTATTGGCATTACAAAAAGCCAACTACCGCTTAGTGATGATCACCAATCAAGACGGTCTAGGCACAGCCAGTTTCCCAACAGAGGATTTTGAGCCACCTCATAATCTGATGATGCAGGTGTTTGAATCTCAAGGTATCCGCTTTGATGAAGTACTCATTTGCCCGCATATGCCAGCAGATAATTGTGACTGTCGTAAGCCAAAAACGAAATTGGTGGAAAGCTACCTTAACGAAGGTGTACTCGATACTGAAAATAGCTATGTGATTGGCGATCGCGAAACGGATATTCAGCTGGCTCAAAATATGGGGATCAAGGGATTACGTTACAACGCTAATGAACTCGATTGGGATGCCATCACCAGCCAGCTGACAAAACGTAATCGTCATGCTCTCGTTCAACGCACGACCAAAGAAACCAATATTCAAGTTGAAGTGTGGTTAGACCAAGAAGGTGGCAGCAAAATCAGTACTGGTGTGGGTTTCTTTGACCACATGCTTGACCAAATCGCGACTCATGGCGGTTTCCGCCTAAACGTTGAAGTTAATGGTGACCTGTTTATAGATGATCACCATTCCGTGGAGGATACCGGCTTAGCGCTAGGTGAAGCATTACGCGTCGCTCTTGGGGATAAGCGTGGCATTGCCCGTTTCGGTTTTGTTCTACCCATGGATGAATGCCAAGCACGTTGTGCACTGGATATTTCCGGTCGCCCACACCTCGAATATAAAGCTGAATTCAAGTATCAACGCGTTGGTGATTTAAGCACAGAGATGATTGAACACTTTTTCAGTTCGTTATCCTATGCGATGGGCTGCACTCTGCACCTGAAAACCAAAGGGAAAAACGATCACCACAAAGCAGAAAGCCTGTTTAAAGTGTTCGGTCGTACCCTACGCCAAGCTATCCGCGTTGAAGGGGATACTTTACCAAGCTCCAAAGGGGTGCTGTGATGACCGTGGTTATTCTGGATACTGGCTGTGCAAACTTAGCGTCTGTTGCTTATGCCGTCAAAAGGTTAGGCTACGACCCCATTATCAGCCGTGATACCAACACCATTCTACAAGCTGATAAAGTCTTTTTACCCGGAGTCGGTACGGCTAGCGCCGCGATGGAAAAACTCGAAGAGCGCGAATTAACTCCATTGATTAAAGCATTAACTCAGCCTGTGTTGGGCATTTGTTTGGGAATGCAATTACTCGGTAGCTTAAGTGAAGAAGGTCAAACAGAAGTGCCACTGTTAGGATTAATCGATAGCCCAGTGCGTAAAATGGATGCTAATGGGTTACCCGTTCCCCACAGTGGATGGAATCAAGTGAAAGCACTCGCGGGCAATTCCTTATTTAAAGGGATCAGCGACGATGCCTATTTTTATTTCGTACACAGCTATTCAATGCCTATTTCCGCCAACACCATCGCGCAAACACAATATGGCAATTGGTTTAGCAGTGCCGTGAATAAAGATAATTTCTATGGCGTGCAATTCCACCCAGAACGTTCGGGTGCCGCGGGTGCTCGCTTGATCCAAAACTTTTTGGAGATGTAAAACCATGATCATTCCAGCTTTAGACTTAATCGATGGTACCGTTGTTCGGCTACATCAAGGGGATTACGCCAAACAGACAGATTACGGTAATGACCCGTTACCGCGCTTACAAGATTATGAAAAACAAGGGGCTAAACTCCTGCATTTAGTCGACTTAACGGGAGCGAAAGATCCACAAAAGCGCCAAATCCCACTACTGAAAAAGCTACTTGCAGGGGTCTCAGTTCCGGTACAGGTCGGCGGTGGTATTCGTACAGAAGAAGATGTAAAAGCGTTATTAGACGCAGGTGCAACCCGTGTGGTGATTGGTTCAACTGCCGTCACCAAACCAGAACTGGTAAAAACATGGTTCCAACGTTATGGCGGAGAAGCCATTGTTTTAGCATTAGATGTACGTATTAATGCTGACGGTGTGAAAGAAATTGCGATCAGTGGTTGGCAAGAAAATTCGAATTTAACCCTTGAGCAATCCATTGAAATATATCGTCCTTATGGACTAAAACATGTCCTTTGTACCGATATCTCGAAAGATGGCACGTTGTCAGGTTCAAATGTCAGTTTATACCGTGAAATAAGTCAAAAATTTCCTGATATTGAAATTCAAGCTTCTGGTGGAATTGGTAATCTAAATGATATCGCCGCTATTCCTGCTTCAGGTGCTGCTGGCGTGATCGTTGGGCGCGCCTTATTGGAAGGTAAATTTACCGTTGCGGAGGCAATCAAATGTTGGCAAAACGCATAATTCCTTGTTTGGATGTACGTGACGGGCAAGTCGTCAAAGGTGTCCAATTTCGTAACCACGAAATTATCGGTGATATCGTTCCATTAGCACAGCGCTATGCTCAAGAAGGTGCGGATGAACTGGTTTTCTACGATATTACCGCATCCTCTGATGGCCGTGTCGTCGATAAAAGTTGGGTCGCTAAAGTTGCAGAAGTGATCGATATTCCTTTTTGCGTGGCGGGTGGTATTAAAAGTGTTGATGATGCGGCGCAAATTCTCTCTTTCGGCGCTGATAAAATTTCTATTAACTCCCCTGCACTTTCTGATCCAACTCTGATTAGCCGCCTTGCAGATCGCTTTGGGGTACAATGTATTGTCGTGGGAATTGATACTTGGTTTGATGCAGAAACCAATGAGTATCTGGTTTACCAGTTCACTGGGGATGAAAAACGCACCACACAAACTCGCTGGAAAACCCTTGATTGGGTGAAAGAAGCCCAGCAACGCGGTGCAGGTGAAATCGTGTTGAATATGATGAACCAAGATGGTGTACGTCAAGGTTACGATCTGGTACAACTGAAAAAAGTTCGTGAGGTTTGTCAAGTTCCACTCATCGCCTCTGGCGGTGCAGGCGAAAAAGTTCACTTCCTCGATGCTTTTAGTGAAGCGGGAGTCGATGGCGCTTTAGCCGCTTCAGTGTTCCATAAGCAAATCATCAACATCGGTGACTTAAAGCAATTCCTAGCAGAAAATGGAGTTCAAATTAGAGTATGTTAACTACAGAACAATGTAACCAGCTTGCATGGCAGAAAGTCGATAATTTAATGCCTGTGGTTGTCCAACACGCAATTTCTGGCGAAGTGCTGATGCTGGGTTATATGAATCAACAAGCGCTACAAGTAACGCTAGATAGCCGTAAAGTCACGTTTTTCTCCAGAACTAAACAGCGTCTATGGACCAAGGGGGAAACCTCTAACAACTTCCTTAATTTAGTGGATATTGTTGCCGACTGCGATAATGACACACTACTTGCTATGGCGCTGCCTGATGGTCCAACGTGCCATAATGGCACCACTAGCTGCTTTGCACCAGCCCAGAGCGATTGGGGTTTTCTCTATGAGTTAGAAACCCTATTGAAAGAACGCAAGAACGCCTCGCCTGAAAGCTCCTATACCGCACGTCTATACGCTAGCGGCACTAAGCGTATCGCACAGAAAGTAGGTGAAGAAGGTGTTGAGACCGCACTTGCCGCTACAGTCAATGATCGTGAAGAGTTAACCAATGAAGCGGCCGATTTGATGTACCACTTAATGGTATTATTGCAAGATCAGGACTTAGATTTAAGTGCAATAATAAAACGCTTGAAAGAACGTCATCAATAATTTCTATCCGGTGCCTAATCCTATAGGCACCTTTTTTCTTCGCAAACTGCCATTGTTTCTCCTCTTGAACTTGCTATCATTCCCCTCATTCGATGTGAATTTAAAAGGTGAATGTTGTGTCTGATAATGGAATTTTTACGCAATTAACTCAGTTACTTGATAATCATCATGCAAAGTATCGTGTGATTGAGCACCCAACGGCGGGTAAATCTGAAGAAGTTGCTAAAATACGGGGAACTCAGTTAGGGCAAGGGGCTAAAGGACTCGTTTGCCATGTGAAAGGAAACGGTCTTCGCCAGCATGTATTAGCGATTCTTCCAGCAGATCAGCAAGCAGATTTAAGCAAGATAGCAAAGGCTATTGGTGGAACGCGAGCCTCACTCGCCAGCCCTAAAGAGGTCGATGAGCTAACCCACTGTGTCTTTGGTGCAATTCCTCCTTTCAGTTTTCATCCTTCATTAACACTGATTGCAGACCCTTATCTCTTTACTCGATTTGAAGAATTAGCCTTCAATGCGGGCAGCCTTGAACGATCAATTATTCTTAATACCCATGATTATCAAAGAATTGCAAAGCCTACTCTAGTGGAATTTATTCGTACTGAAGTCGAGTGAGTTTGTCATGTTGGATGCCAACAGTCTAACTGTTGGCATCCCTACCAATTATCAATGTTGATAGTCTAAGTAATAGGTTGCTAATGTCTCGTTAATGCTAAATCCATTTGGGGTAATTTCCATTGGAGGAAGTGTTCGGATAAAAAAAACCTTCTGATTAGGCTTGATAGATTTTTGAATCTTATAGTTAATTTCACCGACCCACATATCATCTTTGAGTAAGTCAAAGCCAATATAGGTTTGATATAGAACAACATTCGAAATATTGGTGACAACGCCAGTTAGCTCAAACTCATCAAGCTCATCATTATATTTAACTTCAACATTAAAAATACTGACTGGTGCAGGGCTAGCAATGGAGACTTCAGATGATGCATAGAGATTGGATGATAGTAAATAACCGATAAAAACCAAGGTACTCAGAGATCTGCTTATCAATTTTCTCATAGTGGCCTACTCGAATTGATACTGCATTGATGGTAACGGCTATTTTTACTCAATACCAATTTACTCTTTTTACGACTATAAATACACCCTTATAACCATAGTATTCATGGGGATTATTCCGAAAAAAGGGCTATCGATTGATAGCCCACATAGTCAGTAATTCATGAAGAATTAGTTTTCCTTATCATATTCTTCACTGGCATTTTTCAATGCGAGAAAATCCGTTTGGCAAATAAATGCTCTCAGTGCTGAAAACTTCGTTTCACTCCAATCATAAATTTTCAATGCAAGAAGCTGTTCAATAATATCTGGCGAAAATCGAGTGCCGATCGGTTTTGCTGGGTTGCCACCAACAATCGTGTAAGGTGGCACGTCTTTAGTGACCATGCTATTCGCCGCAATGACCGCACCTTCACCAAGATTAATGCCCGGCATAATAAATGCACGCATCCCAATCCATACGCCATCAGCAATCACGGTATCCCCTTTACCGACATACGCGTCTTCAATATGCTCAATAAAAGGATATACACAAAACCAGTCCATTCGATGGGTATGATTTCCACCCATCAAAATAACGGCTTCACTGCCAATACACACATAATCGCCAATATAGAGTTGGTCTACATTCCAGGCTAATTGCCAATCTCGGCTCTGCTCGTCACCTTGCAAATAGCGAACAACGGATTGCTCAAACCCATTATCCCAGCAGTCACTGTAATAGCTGTGACAGCCTTTAATATGAATATTCGGATTTTGCACAACTTCATGCAGTAATTGATATTTAGACCAATGTTTCTTTTTCATGGTAAGTCACCTTGTAATCTGTTTCGTTACCATAGAACGCTGTCTATGGTGATGTAATCGCGTTCACTTACATCACCCTTAGCCTATCCTCGGCTGTTTTAATCTAGGGTTACTTATCATCATTACTATGCAACCTTTTCAATAATAGTGGCTCGTTTGATGCTGGTTTTTCTGGCGATAATGCCAAAAATACATCCTGCTAGCATCACTAAAGCCAGTGACAGTTTCGGTTCCATCGGCAATGCAATCGCACATAAACCAAGCGCAGCACCTCCCGCCATTTGAACGAAGCCCACCAGCGCCGAAGCGGCTCCCGCTTCATTACCAAAAGGCTCTAAGGCATAGCTGGTTGCAGTTCCCATCATGAACGCTAATCCTGTACAAGCGCAAGCAACTGGGAGCATATACACCAACCAATGGGTTTGTGTTTGCGGAGATAGCAAGGTCAAGCCTAACAATAGTCCCGCACAACCTAATGCCATCATCACACTACCGATAGAGAGGCAAGCCGGACGTCCCATTTTACGAATACAGTAATTGGCAAAGTAGCTTGCTAGCATGATCCAAAAACCATTAACACCAAATACAATCGAAAATTCTAATGGGCTGAGCTGTGCATCCCCCATTAATACGCTAGGAGCGAGAGAGACATAGGTGAGCGCCATTCCCATGGCCCCCGCATTGACCAACGAAAAAATAAAGAAATGTTCACTCGTCAAAATTCGGAAATAATTTTTAAACTGAAGTTTTTTAATTTGCTGCAAACTTGCAGGTCGAGTTTCGGGCAAGAACATAATAATTAAAATAAAGATAACCACCGCATAAAGTGCGAGGAACCAAAATGGGGCTCGCCATCCCCATGCCTCGGCTAATAGCCCACCTAATAAAGGTGCAAGTGCAGGAACGATATTCAATGTGCCATTTAAAAAACCAAAAGCACGAGCTGCGTCAGTACCATTCATTCGGTCACGAACACAGCTAAATGCCACGACTGATGTACAACATACCGCAGCTCCTTGCAGTAATCGCGAGGCAATAAACATTCCAGCGGTCGTTGAAAATGCAGCGACGATTGCGCCGATTAAATAGACAACTAAACCAATAATTGCGACTGGTTTTCGCCCATATCGGTCAACCAACGGTCCTGATATAAGTTGCCCAATCCCAAGTATGAGGATAAATAACCCAATGGTAGATTGAATGACAGATTCACTACTCTTTAAGTCTTCAGCAATTTTAGGAATAGTAGGTAAATATAAATCTATTCCCAAAGGGCCTAATAAAACTAATAAAAGCAGGAGCGTGAGAAATTTATGCATATGACCGATTCTAAGCAGATGAATATTATTTATTCAATTTTTAAAATAGCTAACGATAATATCAGAATGTCTGCCTATAAATCGAATCTTATCGATACTTAGTGATCGCTTGAACAAGCTCAGTACCTTGTACTGGCACAAGTTTCTCATCATCAATTAATTTACGAAGATCTCGAGGTAGAAACCGTTCATTCACTAAGCGTATCGCCATGTTTTGATCAATAATTCGATAAATAGTACGCCGAATACCTTGAGTTGAGCCTAGATTATCAAAATAGTAATACTCATTTCCCTTTCGCCAAACCTCACCGAAATAATGATTATCTAGGCTACCAACCTTTTCCCAAGGCGATACATTACTTTCATTAAGTCGATAAATTTTCGTGCTACGGGAAATCAACCCTGGGCTTCTATTGGTTCCCCATAGCTCCGAGTCTTGCAAATAATAGGTTTGATTATGGTGAGTAAACACAGAGGGGGCTATTTCTTTCAACTCCCCAGAGACAAACGGATTATCACCTGCACGAACAATAATTTCTTTTTCTCGATGATAAAAAAATACGCCATTTTTTGATAAAAATAGGGCTTGATTTACATGACTACCATGCCGACTGATTAAATGATACGGCGCATTTATCTCAGGAAAAACAAGATCATTCATCGACACTATTCCGGACTCAGGATCGATTAAATATCCCTCTTGGTGCAAACCATCTAATGTTAACGTGTATAGGCCAGAATGACTTTTGATTGGCAATAGATATTGTTGAAAATACACATTCAGATTATCACGATAAAATTGATGACTATCCCGTACTGAATCATCGTATTGTAATGACCCAATATCCTGTAACTGTTGTGGATCAGCATTCGGCATATACTCGCCTTTATAAAATACTCGCTGACCATCAGTCACGAGATATAATTTGAGTAATGGCCGATAAAGCGTCGGAGAAACAGGTAACGGTATCATAGGATAAATATAGGTTTGGGGCTTTTTTCCTAAACCCCAACCATGTAGCCATGTTTGAGTCAGTTCATCAAGCGTTGAAAGGTCGTCATTTATCACCGACCCCATTGCGCAATACACCGTTTGATTTCCATCCGTAAAATAACTGTTTCCTATCGATTTCGCCGTTTTAGGATTAAAGCTAGAAATAATCAAGTTGCCACAATAAGCGTGATTCTTATCGATACCAAACTGCCGTTCATAGTAAGACTCTTCAGAGAGTAACTGAAAACTAACCGGGTCCGCTTCATCAATTACATATTTACCGTTGCTGGGAACACTGGCATAAACCTTACCGTGATAAATGGTATAGATGCTGTGCCCTACTTTTTCGCCATTCTGATCAATTTCATAGGAAGATTCGCCGTTATTCATAGATAACAGCATGCCCGAGATAAATAGAATCAAGACTAAAAAGATAAAGCCAATCACCATTAAGCTTATTGTTTTGATTTTCATTATTTTTCTACGGAGTCTTGTCGTTATTGGGAATTGAGTTATATGGCGATATTTAATGTGAAAGCGGGGAAAATAGAAACGCGACCAATCTGAAAGTGGCTAAATAATAAAAGAAAAACAAAAAAGGTGCCCAATGAGGCACCTTTTTTTTAACGTTATGGAATCAACCCCGAGGGGCTATAACTTATTCCATCCACTCAGTGTGGAAAACACCGTCTTTATCAGTACGTTTATAGGTATGAGCACCGAAATAATCGCGCTGAGCTTGGATCAGATTCGCTGGCAGTACCGCTGAACGGTAGCTATCGTAATATGAGATAGCCGCAGAGAACGTTGGTGTTGGGATACCATTTTGCACGCCGTAGCACACCACATCACGCAGAGCTTGTTGATATTCATCAGCAATTTGCTTGAAGTATGGTGCTAACAGTAAGTTGGCAATTTTTGCATTGTCATTGTATGCATCAGTGATTTTTTGCAGGAATTGCGCACGAATAATACAACCCGCACGGAAGATTTTTGCAATTTCACCGTAGTTCAGATCCCAATTATACTCATCTGAAGCCGCTTTTAATTGCTGGAAGCCTTGTGCATAAGAGACGATTTTACCTAAGTAAAGTGCACGGCGAACTTTCTCAATAAAGACTTTTTTATCGCCTTCAACTGATTTCGCTACAGGACCCGTTAATACTTTGGATGCAGCAACACGTTGGTCTTTTAAGAAAGAAAGATAACGAGCAAAAACAGACTCAGTGATCAGCGTCAATGGAATACCTAAGTCTAGCGCACTTTGGCTAGTCCATTTTCCCGTACCTTTGTTAGCGGCTTCATCTAAAATTACATCAACCAGATAAGTGCCTTCTTCGTCTTTCTTCTTAAAGATATCGGCTGTAATTTCGATCAAGTAGCTGCTCAGCTCCCCTTGGTTCCACTCACCAAAGATTTCAGCCAGCTCTTCATTATTTAAGTTCAAAGAACCTTTTAATAGAGAGTACGCTTCGGCGATTAGCTGCATATCGCCATATTCGATACCGTTGTGAACCATTTTCACATAGTGACCTGCGCCATCTGGACCGATGTAAGTCACGCAAGGTTCACCTTCTGCTTTAGCTGCGATTTCTTTTAAGATTGGAGCAACTAATTCGTAAGCTTCTTTTTGACCGCCAGGCATGATTGAAGGACCTTTCAATGCGCCTTCTTCACCACCAGAAACACCTGTCCCGATGAAGTTAAAGCCTTGCTCTGACAGTTCACGATTGCGGCGGATAGTATCTTTATACAGTGTGTTACCACCATCGATTAAGATATCGCCTTTGTCTAAATGTGGTGTTAATGCAGCAATAGTTTTATCTGTTGCTTCGCCCGCTTTAACCATCAACAGGATACGGCGTGGTTTCTCCAGAGAGTCGACAAACTCTTCAATCGTATAGTTGGGAACTAATTTTTTCCCTGGATTTTCGGCAATGACTTCGTCTGTTTTATCTTGTGAACGGTTATAGATAGAGACTGAATAACCGCGACTTTCAATGTTCAGGGCTAAATTACGACCCATGACAGCCATTCCGACAACACCAATCTGCTGCTTTGACATGAAAAACTCCTGTCTGATTAGGACCAAGTCAGCATCGATTGTGCTGACATTCTGTTAACGGGATCACATGTTAACTCAGGATGGTTCTCCATGGTAGTTATTGATGCAATCGATAACGCAATAGAATCATTTTTTGCCAATTATTACTTAAGTTAGGTGATTTTTTATTGATATTTATGCCAATAAACCTCATTATTCATCGGTCGGTATAAGCCGTCATATCAGAAGGTAAAACAAACTGTATGGAATGGATCGCAGATCCTTCGATTTGGGCTGGTCTCGCTACCCTTATCGTTCTAGAAATCGTTCTTGGTATTGATAACCTTGTTTTTATCGCCATTCTGGCAGATAAACTTCCACCTAAGCTGCGTGATAAAGCTCGTATCACAGGGTTAATGTGTGCCCTTGTTATGCGTGTTATTTTACTATTCAGCCTATCGTGGTTAATCACGCTGACCAAGCCTATCCTAACCCTCTTTGAGCACCCGTTTAGTGCCCGCGATCTTATCATGTTGCTCGGGGGAATATTCCTCTTGTTTAAAGCAACAATGGAGCTAAACGAACGGTTAGAAGGTAAAGACGAGCATACAAATAATCAACGCAAAACCTCCAATTTCTGGGCGGTTGTAGCGCAAATCATCGTACTTGATGCGGTATTTTCTCTTGACTCCGTTATCACCGCAGTCGGTATGGTTGACCATATCGGAGTGATGATTGCTGCGGTCACTATCGCCATGATGTTAATGATCTGGGCAAGTAAACCACTGACCAGCTTTGTTAACGCGCATCCAACCATCGTCATCCTATGTTTAAGCTTCTTATTGATGATTGGTTTCAGCTTGGTTGCAGAAGGTTTTGGTTACGCCATTCCGAAAGGTTACCTGTATGCCGCGATTGGTTTCTCTATCATGATAGAGGTACTCAACCAATTTGCTCAGTTTAACCGACGTAAATTCCTAACCGGTACCCGCCCATTACGTGAGCGTACAGCTGAAGCGGTATTACGTATTTTAAATGGCAAAACAGAACACGGTGAGTTAGACCCTCGAACTTCTGATTTAATCTCGGACAATCAGTCTGTTTTTGATCCTCAAGAACGCTTAATGATTGCCCGTGTATTAGGCATGGCACAGCGTAACGTGGAAAGTATTATGACTTCCCGTCATGACGTGGATTATTTAGATATTAATAAATCATCCAGCGACTTACTCCAAATGATGCAGAAGAACCCTCACTCTCGTTTTGTGATGGTCGATGAAACCATTAGCGATGAGCCTATCGGTGTTGTCCATGTCCTTGATTTAGTGAAACAGCAACTCAGTGGCGCGCCGTTAGATTTACGTGCTTTAGTCACTCAACCGCTGATCTTCCCTGAAGGTTTGTCATTGTTAAAAGCATTAGAACAGTTCCGTCAGGCTCATACTCACTTTGCCTTTGTCGTTGATGAGTTTGGCTCAATTGAAGGTATTGTGACGCTAACTGACGTAATGGAAACTATCGCAGGCAACTTGCCCGTGGGTGATGAAGAAAATGACTCACGACATGATATTCAAAAGCTAGAAGATGGCACTTGGATTGCCAATGGCTTTATGCCGCTAGAAGATTTGATTATGTATGTTCCAATGCCTTTAGATGATAAACGTGAATATGAAACTATCGCGGGTCTATTGATGGAACATTTACAGCGTGTCCCTGAAGTTGGTGAGCAAGTTCTGATTAACGGCTGTACTTTCCAGCCTCTTGAGGTAATAAGCCACCGTATCAATAAAGTCTTAATCACTCCACCAGCACCTGAAGGTGATGGTTATGATTATGATTATGTCGATGACTAATCGCGATTAATATAAGATTAAATACCAGCCTTTATCCTATATTGAGCTGGTATTTTTTTTGCTTTAAATCTGAGCAGATTTTTTTATTTCAAATCAGTAGCGTTTTTTAAAAGAAAAAATTATTTACGCATTGAATAATTCAATTCATTTGATAATTTTACTTTTACTGAGACTCTACTGATGAAAGCTATAAATACCTCACCGCAAGTTCAGATTCGCCGTATGAGCGTGACAGATCAACAAGGCAAAACGACAGAATTTACTCGTACAGCAAAGAGTGTGAAGAATGATTCGCAGCAACATCCACAAGTTACAACGGATAAAAAAACAGTTCATTTGAAAGATATAAAGCAACTTCATAATGAAGTGAATACTCTCATTTCTTCTATAAAAGACATCCTCTTTATTGGCGAAAACATTCCTACAAAACATTTAATCACAAATGATTTACCTATTTTCAAAAATATAAATAATAAAATAAACGAGTTGGGAAAAAAAATCACAGAACTTAAAGATAAGCTGGATAGCTCAAGCTATAAGCACCATAAATCTAAAAAAATAGATCTGGAATCATTGGAGAAAGAATATAAATCAGAAAATAGTCAAATAAATCGACTAAAAAATGAAATGACGAAACTCCAAGAAACTAGCCCTAGCTCTAAAGAGCTGTTAGAGGAAGAACAGCAGGATAAAAAAATAGAGCCACAGAGAGGTTATTATGACCTTTCTGACAAAATTGCAGAAAGATCACAAAGAAAGCGTGATTATGCTGAGAATGGTTATAAATAACTAAACTTCATAATATTATAAACCGCCCATTAAGGGCGGCTCTATACCTAAATTACAAGGCATTTAGTAAATCATCAAACCCTTTAACTTCTTCTTTTTTCAAAAAATTACCTATTGCTTCTTTCGCTTGGGTTCGAATTTCATTTCGTAGTAATTTCTCTACATCTAGTTGATATTGAAGGTTGTTCCAGCTGCCATAAATACGCAGTGGTATAATTACGCCACTGAGTTGTTTGATTAGGCGAGAATCCCCAGCCCAGCCACCTAGAATGTTAACCCCCAAATTCACATCAATCGTTTCTTTTGGAATATTCACTCGCCCTTGCCCCGTAATTCCTAACAATGGAGACGTAGCGCGTAGCGAGGCAATATTCATATTGCCTTTATTTAAATATCCAGACACCGTAAATAAATCAACTTCAGTGAAGTTATTCATATTGGTTGGTGCATTAATTTTATTGGTCACCCGAGAAATTGACTGTTGGATTAATTGAGGAATATTTAAATCTGCTAGTTTGGCATCACGTAACTCGAAGTTAAGAGGCCCCTGCCATTGATTTTTTACTGCATAATCATCATAGCCAGAACCAGATAACTCAGCATTTAGCGAGATAATTCCACTGAGCTTTTCAGGCATATGGAAAGCTTTCAATAATGGAGTTAAATCAATATTTTTAAAGTTCGGCTTTGCAGAAACTTGTGCAGGAATTCCGCTGTAATTAACCGTAACAGGAAGAGAGAATTGCCCACCAAAGGCTTGTCCCTCTAACTGAGAAACAGTTAAACGAGGATATTGGTTTTGTGCATTAAAATGTACCATCGTGACGGTCATTCCACGATAAATTAAACTATCCACTGCCACATTAATATTTGCAGTAAACGATTTCAGCCCAGTGAGATCGTATTTATCCATATTAGAACCAGAAATAACCGGTTTAACACCAATACGCTCATTATTATTGACCACATCTTCCGATGCATTATTAAGTGTTGTGCTATTTCCAGATGCTGGGGCTTGCCCTAATAGGCTATCGAGATTTAGCGAAGTCGATGATAAATTGACGACGATATCAGGAATATCAGTTAAACCAACATGAATATTCCCCTTCAACTCACTGTCATTCGCTTGGATAATTAAATTATTGAGATTTACCGCGCTGGTATCAGCCTTTGTATATAGAAAATCTGTTGTGACTTTTCCTGTAATCCCATTTTCAGGTAGGTCAACCCCTTTTAGCTGATAGTCAAACTGAGTAACCTGACCACTAACTTGCTGAGATAATTTAGATAAATCCACATCAGAATTAAGATCAAAATTCAGTTCTTGTTGATTTTTATTGAGATTACCGCTGAATTTTACCGAAACTTGCTTGTCATTATTTTTCTTCAACGACAAATTAATATTACGTAGATTGTATTCATCTTTCGCAGTTTGCCAGATAACTAAACTATTAGTGATATCGATTTTACTGATATCCAATAACCATTGATTTTTATCTGATGGCTCTGCAGGAACTTGACTACCGCCAGGGGCAATAGGCACTTTACGCTGGATGACAGCTTCACTTTCTGGCGTTTTTCTGATGACGGCACCGTCAATAACTACCTGTTCTACAGACAATCGATGAGAGATAAGCGGCCATAATTCAACGTCTAAGCGCATATTTTCTGCACTTAGTACTGGTTGAGTAGCATTAGGCGCAGTAACAGAGATTGGACCGGTAATAATGCTTAATGTCGGCCATACATGCCAACGCAAATCACCGTTGAAGGCAAATTGATAACCACTTTTTTTCTCAACTTGTTCGACTATGTAGCCCCTAAAATCATTCGGGTTAACCAACATCACTAAAGCTGCGAGTCCTGCCACTAATACAACAAGTAAAATAATCAGTGTCGTCAAAAAACGTTTCATTCTTCCCTCTCTTTCACTCTGTTTGTCACACCCTGAGCTACCTGTCCCTGAAGCTTACGCAAGTTTTCCCCTTCAACTCCATTAAGAAGGGGAGCGCTTGTCGCTTTACCGTAACAATTAATCTTCGCTGATACGGCTACCAACTGCACCTTGTTGGTTTTTATATTTGGCATCCTGCCGACTATTATAAGGACGATCGGCGCTGCCTGACAGTGGTTCAAAGCTCAGTGCTCCAATCACCATACCCGGACGCAGGGCTAAAGGCAATTTACCTGAATTGTAAAATTCTAATACAATCTGGCCACACCAACCTGGATCAATACGGTGGGCGGTCACGTGAACCATTAAACCAAGTCTAGCCAAAGATGAACGACCATCCAACCAACCAACAAGGTTATCAGGAAGTGTTACAGACTCAAGGGTCACTGCTAAGGCTAGCTCCCCTGGATGGAGGAAGAAAGGCTCATCGTCTTTAAGGATAATTTCATCGCTCATGACTCGATTTAAAGCCGCAGTAACCTCATCTTTGGGTCCACTAAGGTCAATAAATGCCGCTGTATGGCCTTGAAAAACACGGAATTGATTTCCAAGCCGCACATCGGCAGTCGCACCATTGATTCGTTCAATTGGTGGGCGCGGGTTAATAACTAATCGACCTTCATCCATCCACTGAATTATATCGCGGTCACAAAGACGCATGATCACTTTCCCCCTTCATTATTTTATGTATCCATAACAGTATTATCGTTGGTTATGTGTGGCACAATTACTCTTGACAGAATTCACCAATTTTAGCTTTCAAAATATCAATCGCCACACGATTTTTACCACCACGAGGGACGATAATATCGGCATATTGCTTTGACGGCTCAATAAATTGTAAAAACATTGGACGTACCGTTTTATTGTACTGGTCAATCACTGAATCTAAGGTTCTGCCCCTTTCATTAACATCACGTTTAATACGACGCATTAAGCAGATATCCAATGGCGTATCCACAAAAATAGAGAAATCCATCTCTTCACGTAAACGCTTATCCGTTAATAATAGAATACCTTCAATAATAATGACTTTTTTTGGTTTAAAACTAATAGTTTGTTCTTTACGGGTATGAGCAACATAGTCGTACTGAGGAATCTCTACGGATTGGCCACTTTTTAGTGCCTTAAGGTGTTCATAGAGTAAGCTGTGATCCATGGAGTTCGGATGGTCATAATTAACCTTAAGTCGTTCTTCCATTGGAATATTTGTTTGATCTTTATAGTAGCAGTCTTCTGGAATAACACCGATATTATGATCACCGACCTTTTCTCTTAATTCCCGATATAAGGTACTCGCAATTAGGCTTTTGCCAGATGCAGAGGCTCCCGATATACCTACAATGGTACAGTGATGCGATGTGTCAGTCATAAAATGGTAACCTGGTTGAAAAATTTTGATATGAAATGCATAACAGCAAAATGTTATGGTTGGCGGGAATTATAGGGGGTAATGACACGCGGCACCAGCCTCAGTCATCAAACTCTGATAAAAAAACATCGTCAGTTTTGTATTACAGCATAATTAAAACTGTTTACGCCCTTCTAAAGCTGCAATACGATTTTCTATAGATGGGTGCGTTGAAAATACCGAATCACCTTTATTGAAAATATAGGCCGCCTTACGGTACGCCTGACCAGTGCTTTGATCATCATAATCATGCTGCTGATGATTACCTGAAATTTTCTTCAATGCGCTGATCATCGCTTGGTTATCTGACGTCAAATCCACTGCCGCAGCATCCGCCATATATTCACGGGTTCGAGATAAATAGAAATAGAGAACTTGGGTAATAATCGGTAATAGGATATTCAGTAATAATAAAATTGTTTGTGCTTTATTAGCAGAATTATTACGGCTACGTCCCGCTGAGCGAATAAAGATTTGGGCAAATAAATTGGTCACGGTCAGAATAACGTTGGCAAGGATCCCAACATACAGCGTCAACTTTGAATCCCCGTGAATAATATGCCCGACTTCGTGAGCCAGCACCGCTTGTACTTCTTGGCGGTTTAAGGTTTGCAACAATCCTCGGGTCACGCCAACTAAGGCATTTCGAGAATTCCAACCGGCAGCAAAAGCATTAGGTTCATCACTTTCGAGAATATATAGACGCGGAATATAGCCTAATGTGGCACTTAAACTTAACTCTTCGAGAATATTGAATAATTGTCGTTCTTCTGGAGTTGATGCGCCTTCTTGAGTAATTTCTCGGGCATTCATTCCCGCAAGCATCAATTTATGCCCGAAGAAATGAATATATAGCAACCCAAGAAATGTCAGTCCTAAGATAATCAATGTCGCTACAGGTAACTGTTGAAACGTCATAAAGCTAATCAGATTAGAGGTAAAATCAATTCTCTCATCAGGATGAGTTGCAGTATCAGCAAGTAATCCGATAACCAGCATCAAAAAAATATAACTCATCACAACTAACCGAGTACGAAAGTTATTTTTGCGAATGACGTTTCTAAAATCCATAATAAAAACCTGCCAGTAGCGACACTAACTTAGTCGACATAAATTTAGTCGAAATTAATTCGGCGAGATTCTTCAGCTTTAATTTCAGCTTCATCTAAACGCCAATATTCTTTAGAAATTTTCAAACTTGGAATAATGCCGACAATCAGAGCTGCTGGCATCGATGCAATATAGGCATTATAAGTTTCTAGAGAGCGATTATAGCCACGTTTAGCGAAAGACAGCTTGTTTTCTGAAGAAACAATTTCTTCCTGTAAATTTGCCATAATGGCATCAGATTTTAGCTCTGGATAAGCCTCAACGGCGACATTAATTGCCCCGCTGCTAACCATTTTAGATAGTGCATCTTCCGCTTCACGAGCTTGGTTACCCGATGCATTTTGCGATTGCGCTCTTAATTCTGTAATTTTGCTAAAAACTTCCGACTCATGACTTAAATATTTTTTGACCGTTGCCAGTAAGCTATCAAATACTTTTCCGCGACGATCCAATTGAACTGAAATTTCGGTTTCACTGGAGATTACTGCTTCACGTAGTGCCACGATACGGTTATAAAAATAGATAACGATCAGTACCAGCACGACAATAAAAATTAAAAATTTCATAATCACCTTTTAGGCGGTTTGCCATCGGAATAAACACAGTCATTTATTAGGATTAAATACACTTATTACCTGACATTCTACGCAGCATCTAATGATAAAGAAACTGTTTCGAGATAAATCAGAACAATCGAAAAATAAGATTTTTTGCAACAAAAAAGGCTACTTAGTCATTAACAACTAAATAGCCCTTTATCAGTTCAGATTAATTATACCGCGCGGAAAGAAATCTCTGTTGGGATCTTATCCCCTTCCCAGTACATTAATGCTGAAATATTTGAGGCAATTTCACGGTAAATATCCGCAAACTCGCCTTCAGGGTCACGCATCACAGTCGGTTGACCACGGTCAAGGTCTTCACGTAATGAGATATGTAACGGTACCTGACCTAACAGTTTTGTATTGTATTTTTCAGCCAATTTCTCTGCACCACCGGTACCAAAGATAGGCTCAATATGGCCACAGTTACTACAAATATGTGCGCTCATATTTTCAACAACACCCAGTACAGGCACGTTGACTTTCTTAAACATCACAATACCTTTCATCGCATCCACTAATGCGATGTCTTGCGGTGTGGTTACAACCACTGCGCCAGTCACAGGAATATTTTGTGATAGAGTCAATTGGATGTCACCTGTTCCCGGTGGCATATCGATGACCAAGTAATCCAGATCTGGCCACAATGTATCTTGCAGCATCTGCATTAAGGCTTTACTTGCCATTGGGCCACGCCATACCATCGCGTTGTCATCGGTGACTAAGTAACCAATTGAGTTGGTCGCTAAACCATAGGCCATGATAGGAGCCATGTGTTGACCATCAGGGGATGTTGGTCGTTCTAGCGTAGTTCCTAACATGTTTGGGATGGATGGACCATAAATGTCCGCATCCAAGATCCCAACTTTGGCACCTTCTTGCGCTAATGCTAAAGCCAAGTTAACGGAAGTACTGGATTTACCCACCCCACCTTTACCTGAGCTCACCGCAAGAATATTACGAACGCCATTGATGCCAGGCAAATCATTGGCACGTTTAAGCGTCGTGATATCGTGGCGAAGTTTCCATTCAATGGCGTGAGCACCCGTCAATTGCTTTAATTCAGCGGTTTTTTCGCTAATCAGCGTTTGAAATGGTCCTTTCCAGACAAATGGCATAACTAATTCGACATGCAACACATTGTCCAACAACGCACAATGATGCAATGCTTTGATTGATATCAAATTGCGCTGGAGTGTTGGGTGTGTAAATGAAGCCAAAACAGTGGAGACTTGTTCAGTCAGCAGTTCTGGTTTGTTCTGCTCGGGGGATTTATCGTTCATCCCGGCTCCTTTATTTTCTTTTTTAACTACAGATTTTTGACTACGATGCATGATAGCAGAGAACGAAAAAAATAGTGACCGCCTAGCGAATGAAAAACCACAAACAGTAAAAATTTGTTTCCACCCTCAATTTTTTCCTGCTAAACGCCGATTAATATTTTATTGCCCTAGCGACATCTTTATTGATCGGTTAACATCAAAGACCCTTTATTAATAATGGAAGTAAGAAAGTTACTATGTCTCAAGTCGCGAATAAATTACTGGTAACCTGTGCGTTACCATATGCTAACGGTTCAATCCATCTCGGTCATATTCTGGAGCACATTCAGGCTGATATTTGGGTCCGTTATCAGCGAATGCGCGGCAAAGAAGTTCATTTTATCTGTGCTGACGATGCGCACGGAACCCCGATCATGCTGAAAGCTCAGCAGCTAGGCATTTCTCCAGAAGAGATGATCGCGGCAATGAACCAAGAGCATCAGAACGATTTTGCTGGCTTCCAAATTAGCTACGATAACTATCACTCAACCCATAGTGAAGAAAACAAACAGTTATCTGAAATGATTTATGGCAAGTTAAAGAATAATGGTTTTATCAAGAGTAAAACCATTTCTCAGCTTTACGATCCGGAAAAAGGCATGTTCTTGCCAGACCGTTTCGTCAAAGGAACTTGTCCAAAATGTAAAGCGGAAGACCAATACGGCGATAACTGTGAAGTTTGTAGCGCAACGTATAGCCCAACAGAACTGATTAATCCTCGTTCTGTTGTCTCTGGTGCCACACCAGTTATGCGTGAAACTGAACACTTTTTCTTTGACCTTCCTGCATTTAGCGACATGCTCCAAGCATGGACTCGCTCAGGCGCACTGCAAGAGCAAGTTGCGAACAAAATGCAAGAGTGGTTTGAATCTGGTTTACATCAGTGGGATATCACTCGAGATTCTCCTTATTTTGGTTTCGAAATCCCAGATGCTCCCGGTAAATATTTCTATGTCTGGTTGGATGCTCCAATTGGTTATATGGGGTCATTTAAAAACCTCTGTGACAAGCGTGGAGACCTAAACTTTGATGAATTCTGGAATAAAGATTCTAAAACCGACCTATATCACTTCATCGGTAAAGATATCGTTTATTTCCACAGCCTGTTCTGGCCAGCAATGTTAGAAGGCAGTAACTACCGTAAGCCAACTAATCTATTTGTTCACGGTTATGTGACAGTCAACGGTGCCAAAATGTCTAAATCTCGCGGAACATTTATTACCGCGCGTTCTTATTTAGATAACCTTGATGCTGATTGTCTACGTTATTACTATGCCGCTAAACTTTCTTCAAGAATCGATGATATCGATTTGAATTTAGAAGATTTTGTTCAACGCGTGAATAGCGATATCGTCAATAAAGTGGTCAACCTTGCTTCACGTAATGCGGGCTTTATTGCTAAGCGGTTTAGCGGAAAATTATCTGCAAATCTGGCTGAACCTGAGCTATACCAACAGTTTGTTGATGCCGCACAAGTGATTGGCGACGCTTATACTAATCGTGAATATGGTAAAGCAGTTCGTGAAATCATGGCTCTGGCTGATATTGCAAACCGCTACGTTGATGAAAAAGCCCCTTGGGTTGTCGCGAAACAAGAAGGCAAAGATCAAGAATTGCAAGATATCTGTTCAATGGGTATCAACCTGTTCCGTGTATTAATGACTTACCTAAAACCTGTTCTTCCAAGCTTAACTCAGCGCGCTGAAGATTTCTTAAATGTGAAATTAGAGTGGGATGCAATCAACAAACCGTTACTTAATCATGATGTTGCTCCATTCAAGGCATTATTCAACCGCATTGAGATGGCTAAAGTTGAAGCAATGGTAGAAGCCTCTAAACAGACTATCCAGCCGGTAAAACAGCTAACAGGACCTCTGGCAGATGATCCAATTCAAGAGACAATTAATTTTGATGATTTCGCAAAAATTGACCTGCGTATTGCCTTAATTAAGCAAGCTGAGTTTGTTGAAGGTTCTGATAAGTTACTAAAATTACAGTTAGATATTGGTGGTGAAAATCGCCAAGTCTTCTCTGGCATTCGCTCTGCATATCCAGACCCTAAAGTGCTGGAAGGCCGCTTAACCGTTATGGTTGCTAACCTTGCTCCACGTAAAATGCGCTTTGGTATCTCTGAAGGCATGGTGATGGCAGCGGGTCCCGGCGGTAAAGATATTTACTTACTGAGCCCTGATAATGGCGCACAACCAGGAATGCAAGTTAAGTAAGCCATTCTTGTTGTTGCTAATACGGCATTAAATACTGTAAGCAAATAACGGAGCCACTCTTGTGCGCTCCGTTTTTTTATGAATTTTTATTTGTGATCTATGGCACATTTTGCAAGTTAATTGTATGATGAATGCCTGTCGAGCTATAGGACAAGTCCCATGTCACTTAAACAAGTATTGATAACCGGATGGCAATATTTGCGAGCCTTCGCAATACTTTATCTCTGCCTCATTATCGGAAATCTAATTTCCAAACTACTTCCTTTCTCCATTCCCGGTAGCATCGTGGGAATGTTATTACTGTTTGTGCTACTCGCCTTACAAGTCATTCCTGCACATTGGGCAAAACCAGGTTGTAGCATCTTACTGAAAAACATGACGATACTGTTTGTACCGATTGGTGTAGGGATCATGAATTACTATGATTTACTCAGCCAACAAATGATCCCGATCGTTGTGTCCTGTATAGCAAGTACGGTGATCGTCATGATTGTGGTCGCGGTCAGCTCTAACTATATCCATAAAGAACGTCCCATTGTTGGTGCTAAGCCAGATGAAGTTCCACTTCCCCCTGAAGATGCTATCTCTTCAGTTACTACCGATAATAAACCAAAGGGGAATGAATAATGTTTGAGCATATTTGGTGGTCACTACCACTCACCATCATTGTCTTTTATTTGGCAAGAGCACTGTCGATTAAGTGCAAACTACCTATTTTAAACCCATTATTATTAACAATTGCGGTGATTATCCCACTGTTGATTTTCACTAGCACCCCCTATGAGCACTATTTCGCAGGCAGTAAGCTCCTTAATGATTTACTGCAACCTGCGGTTGTTGCGCTAGCATTTCCACTCTATGAGCAAATGCACCAAATTAGAGCGCAATGGAAATCACTCTTTAGTATTTGCTTTGCGGGCAGCTTAGTTGCCATGTTTACAGGTGCTGCCATTGCGCTGTGGTTAGGCGCAACGCCAGATATTGCTGGCTCTATTTTGCCAAAATCAGTCACTACGCCGATTGCCATGGCTGTCGCCGATTCTGTTGGTGGCATTCCTGCCATTAGTGCAGCTTGCGTGCTGTTTGTTGGGATCTTAGGAGCAATGTTTGGTCACAGTTTATTTGATGTACTACGCATTCGTACTCACGCATCAAGGGGTTTAGCCATGGGAACCGCCTCCCACGCATTAGGAACTGCCCGCTGCGCCGAAATTAACTATATTGAAGGCGCCTATAGTTCACTCGCATTAATGACATGCGGTGTCATTACTTCACTCCTCGCTCCATTCCTATTTCCTATCATTCTGCATTTATTTGGCTAAACTGAATCAATAAGAGAGGTAATTAACCTCTCTTATGCCAATTAGACACCAAAAACTTGAGATACATCTCTCATTTACTGAATTTGTTTCATCGCTTTCATTCACGGAGTGATAATGATCACATTAACACCCCTGATTTATTGAATAGAATGAAAGCAATTAAATAGGGAGAGTAACTCATGCATTCAAGATTTAAGTCCGCTTGGTCCGAACTTCCAGAAAAGTTACAGTCTGTACTTAAACCTATCATGGATAAGCCAGACTTTTCAGCCATGCTAACTGCTGAGCAAGTCAAACATATCAAAGCTGAAAGTGGATTCACTGACAGTGAGCTTGCATTTTTATTGCTACCATTTGCAGCGGCTTATGCTGTCACACCGATTTCTCACTTTAATGTGGGCGCAATCGCTTGCGGGGTTAGCGGTAATTTATACTTCGGCGCTAACATGGAATTTAGCCATGTTTCTATTGGTCAAACCATTCACGCTGAACAATGTTCAATTACCCATGCATGGTTAAAAGGCGAAAAACAGCTGACATCTATTACAGTTAACTACACGCCTTGTGGTCACTGCCGACAATTTATGAATGAGCTTCGTGAAGGCGGTAAAATCATGGTGCATTTACCACAGCGCCAAGCCGCAACATTACATGATTATTTACCAGATTCATTTGGTCCATCGGATCTGAATATCACCACCTTACTGCTTGATACTGTTGACCATGGCTATGCGAATCAAAGTCGTGATCGCTTATTATCTGCTGCAATTGATGCCGCAAATCAATCCCATGCACCGTACAGTAATTCTCATTCAGGTATTGCAGTGCAATTAAAAGATGGCTCTTTATTTACCGGGCGCTACGCAGAAAATGCTGCATTTAACCCAAGCTTGCCGCCACTACAAGCCGCTCTGATTATGGTGAATTTAGCAGGTAAAGATATTACATCGATTGATCAAGCGACTCTGGTTGAGAGGCAAGATGCGATTGTGCAACAGTGGTGTACAACAGAAAATACATTGCGCGCTTTAGGTTGCCAAAAAGTGGAACGTATTTATTTGGATGGGTCCATTTAACCGTTATTTAATTTAAACCATATTTAATTGAAAACAAATTAAATATTCAAAATTAAGACGGCGGTTATTGTAAGTTTATCAACTTCAATAACCGCCGTTTTTTATTAAAATATTATTGAGTGTGGATACAGACTAGAATGAAAATCTGGATGAAGGGCTGCTATAACCGCCACTATAGTTAAATTCAGGCATGCTGGGTACTTGTGGCACGCTAAAATCACGACTGAAAGAGCTTGATGAGTGGTTCATGGACGACATGTGGTCTCTTAAGTTATCAACGGTTCGATCCATCTGGCTCTCACCTATTTGAAAATCATTCGGCCTATATACACTCACAGGAAATCCTCGGTGTCCTGAAGATATTATTTCAATTGGTGCATGATTATTAGAATAACCAGCAGAAGGATTCCTGCTAATTACATCATCAACCATAGAGTTATATTTATCGATATTGGGTTTATAATTAACTGATGGGGAATTAAACAATCCGGTTTCTGGCAATATATAGGCGGGACGTTCAAGGTAATACTCAGTAAGTCGATTTTTATGCTCAAATTCTGTTTGTCCAACCCAATCCGTTTGTGTTGAATATTTGTCACTATTTTCGGATGGATGATCCCAAAAAGATAATCGGTTGGTTCCCCGATCAATTAATGGATTTCCCGTTTCATACACTAATGCTCTAGCTTCATTAAGACCGATTTCTAGGGAAGGTGATTCAAAAAAACCATATGTCTTTTTTAAAGTTATTGTCACACTATCTACTGCATTATCTATGTCTATCACTCTTCTCATCCAGCGATGAGTTTGTAATTGTTTATTTGCAGGTGCGTCATATAAACTTTCAAACATAATATTCATAGTGCTTAAACTTAATTCAGCCTCCTTTTCAGTATCACCTACTGCATCTAGCGCTTTTTGCCAGTACACCTCTCTATCTTTTTCATCAGGGATGACATTAAAAACAGGTTGTAAAGTCCACGCTTCCGCGGGTAATTTGTATCTCTCAAAAACACGCTCATGAAATGCCATTGCTTCTTTATAATTAATATCTCCTATTATTTCTGTAACACTATTTTGAAGTCTATTCCTTAGCGTATGTATATAAGCATAAGCCATATCAAAACGTATTTTTTCAAGCTTAACCTCATTATATATATGACCATTCTCAATTATAACTTCTTCTAAATAGTTTAGTGCAAATCTTCCTGAAAACGAATCTCCTTTAACGACACTATTTGCTAGTGGTGCATATCTGTCACCTTTACTAGCTAAATATTCATACATTAATTCAGGTTTTTTAGTCAATACTAATATTTTTAGAGCTTTTGATGTATCAGTCCACGTTAATTTTACACTTCCTTTTCTGTTTATTTCATTCCGCATATGTAACCTCTACTTTTTTATATGTTCATAAATGAAGTGAATAACATCACCCTTTACTTTATCCCAAATAGCTAAATCTTCAGATTTTATAATTACTTCAATTTTTATACCAATTTTAGGAATTAAAAAAAAACCATCACATCGGCTATAGATACCATCAGAAGGTACCCATAAACACTCAAATAAATCACTTACTCCATCATTATTTACCCTCCAATAATAACCATACCTATCATTTTCAGGATCAATATACTTGTTCATTTTCTTTAGTTTTACTTCATTAAAATATAAATTCAATTTTTCATTATATGAAACATCTCCTTTAACTTTCTCCTCTCCTCTATCAAGATAAATATATCGTTTATATTCAAGATAACCTTTAGGATCACCATCGAGTGGTTCAATAGAAAATCTAAGTTTTTGATTTTCCCCGTTTTCATTTATATCTAAAGGCTTCATGGCAGGCCAACTCATCACTAATGGTAAAACTCGAAAGTTTGCATCACAACCTTTTTTATTTTCTAAAAATCTTGAATCGAAATAACTATAACCTTCATATTCTGCAAAGGTGTAGACATAGTTGCTAGGTACTTCAATGATTGTATCGTTGAACCTCCCACAAACAAAACCTGGCCGATTATCTGCCATTGATATACTTGAAATTAATAAGATAAACATAGAAAAAATAAATTTTATTTTCATATTATGCACCTAAATTTTTCAGGGATTTATTTTTTATAAATAAAGCTCTCTTCAACCATCGTCATGGTTTTTTCCATTTCAATAACTAGGGGTATTTTTCTCATTCTATTTAACCAGCGTTGGCTTTTTTCCCGCTTTTCAATGGATGAACTTTCTGCCTCAGTCTTCATTTTAAACCACAAATCAACAAATATTTTCTCTGCCGATTTTCTTTCAGGATTAGAAATTATGTCTTTCCAAAATTCATCCCGTTCACTTTCATTAAAAACACCATAAATATCAGCAAAAAACCATGCATCATAAGGTAACCCTGATGCTTTAAATCCATTCTTATTAATAACAACTGCCTCATGAAAACTAATGCTTTCAGTTCTAACTTCTTGACCTTTATTCAGTTCAAGCCAATTTTTTAAATATGTTGCATAAGCTAATGCAGATTCAAAATGAAATTTTTCCATTGTTTCTTTTGATAATGGTTGATTATGTTCTTCCATAGTCACCTTCATATACTCAAGTATTATTATCGTAAAAATAGATATTTCATCTTTTTTTAGATTATTCGCTACAGACTGAAATGAGAAAAATAAAAAAGTGAAAATAAAAATAAATTTTTTATATTTATGAAATATTGCAGTCATTATTTACCGCTCTCAAATTTGGCTATAACATTTTCATTCCACATAAAATTAATTTTGTTATCAAGATAATTTATTGCTGGAATTTTTCTAACAATTGATAACCACCTCATACTTTTCTCTTGTTTTACTGATGGCAACTTTGTCGCTTCACTCATCATGGAATACCATATTTTCATTAACACGGTTATTTCTTCTTTTTTTCCACCTTTATTTATTGCATAGAGATAGCCTTTCCATATTAGCTCACTATCTTCTTCATCTAACGCCTCGAAAATAAAATGAAAAAACCATGCATCATGAGGTATATTCGCATCATCCAATGAATTATAATAAAGTTTCATCGCTTCTTTATAACCAATCTCTTCATTAAAGCATTTTTTATTTAGTTCAATTAAATCAAAGATAACCTCACTAAATTTATATTTACTGTAATCACTCTTTTTGATTACGTTTGATTTTATTTTTGATTCATATAAATACTTAAACTGTAATACAAAAAAAAGCCTAACCCCTCCTGTAACTTTATTTTTATCTTTAGTATAAAATTCATTCTGCTTAATGGATGTAACTTTATTTGATGACTTAAAATCCTGACAAGAGCATAAAAATAGCATTGATAAGATAACGATATATTTCCATTTCATAAGCACCACCAATTAATAATCATTTAAATCAGAAAAAAAACCTAAATGAATTAAAAACATGCCGCAATATATGATATATAAAAATATATTTAGTATGCTCAACATAAGAATACTTATCTCTAAATAATGACTAATACCTCACCAAACAGTTAAATAAATTTAATCCATATCAAAGTGATACCGAGCCTTGAAAAACTTGATATTGTTCTGGAGATAGAAATAACTTTGAATAAGCGTGATCCACTCGCTGTCATTTTGATGGGATTCCGTAGTAAAATCTTCACCTTGTTATAATTTTGTTAGCATATAGATAATAATACTCATCAAAACTTTTAACTGTTTTGTATCATTATTTACTGTACATATTTTTTGTTTAGCTTAGGATCTAACCTAATTTTCCTGACTGTTGTTTTTTAATCGTTCGAAGAGTGATATTTCATGGAACATGAACACGAAACAAAACGCCCTCTCTACATCCCCTATGCTGGTCCAATTTTACTCGAATTTCCTTTACTGAATAAAGGAAGCGCGTTTACAGAAGAAGAACGCGCAAACTTCAACCTGTACGGTCTTTTGCCCGAGCAAGTTGAGACTATAGAAGAACAAGTTGAACGTGCATATCGTCAATTGATTGATTTTAAAACAGATATTGATAAGCACATTTACCTGCGTAATATTCAAGACACCAATGAGACCCTATTTTATCGCCTGATTGATGCACATCTTACTGAAGTGATGCCATTAATTTATACCCCGACAGTGGGTGAGGCTTGTGAACATTTCTCTGATATCTATCGCCGCGCGCGTGGTTTATTTATTTCTTACCCAAATCGCGAATACATCGATGACATGCTGCAAAATGCAACCAAACAAAATGTAAAAGTCATCGTTGTCACTGATGGTGAGCGTATCCTCGGTCTTGGTGACCAAGGTATCGGCGGCATGGGTATTCCTATTGGAAAATTATCCCTGTACACCGCTTGTGGTGGAATTAGCCCTGCATACACCCTGCCAGTTGTTATTGATGTAGGTACCAATAACCCGCAGCGTTTAAATGATCCTCTTTATATGGGCTGGCGCCATCCTCGTATTACTGGTGAAGAATACGATGAATTCCTTGAGGAATTTATCCAAGCTGTAAAACGTCGCTGGCCAAATGTATTACTTCAATTTGAAGATTTTGCCCAGAAAAACGCCATGCCATTATTGAACCGTTACCGCGACGAGCTGTGCTGTTTCAATGATGATATCCAAGGAACTGCCTCCGTCACTTTAGGGAGCTTAATTGCCGCAAGTCATGCAGCTGGTAGTAAACTCAGTGACCAGCGGGTAACATTCTTAGGTGCGGGCTCTGCAGGTTGTGGTATTGCTGAACAAATTATTGCTCAGATGAAATCTGAAGGTCTAAGTGATGAAGAAGCACGCTCCCGTATTTATATGGTCGACCGTTTCGGATTACTGACTGATAAATTACCAAACCTATTAGATTTCCAAAGCAAACTGACGCAAAACAGCGCCAATCTACAAGATTGGGATGTAAACAGTGACGCAATTTCTTTATTAGATGTGGTGCGTAATGCGAAGCCAACCGTCTTAATCGGCGTGTCAGGTCAAGCGGGTCTATTCACAGAAGAGATCATCAAAGAGATGCACAGGCATTGTCCTCGTCCGATTGTCATGCCATTGTCTAACCCGACATCACGCGTTGAAGCTCGTCCGGAAGACATTATTAACTGGACTGAAGGCCAAGCATTAGTTGCAACGGGTAGCCCATTCCCACCAGTTTCTTATAAAGACCAAATTTTCCCAATTGCCCAGTGTAATAACTCCTATATTTTCCCGGGGATTGGTCTGGGGGTGATTGCATCTGGTGCAAAACGTGTGACGGATGCAATGTTGATGGCCGCGAGCCGAGCATTAGCAAGCTGCTCACCGCTAGCACAGCATGGAGAAGGTCCATTATTGCCATTGCTATCGGAAATCCAAGACGTTTCTCGGATTATTGCCAAGCAGGTGGCAAAAGAAGCGCAAGTTCAGGGTGTTGCTACGATGACATCTGACAGTGCATTAGATGAGGCTATTGAGCATAACTTCTGGCAACCAGAATACCGCACATACAAACGTACCTCATTCTAATCAGTTGTTTTGTCCCGTTAAAGAGCACTTCGGTGCTCTTTTTTATTTTCTAGTATTTTCTTTATTTCAATATTGTCTGAAAGTATCGCGTTTCTATAACTTGCAATTGAGATAGCAGACAGAGTTCTTTAAGATGCAAATATACCTTATTTGTATAGGATCCGCTCATGTCAGAGCCAACTGATTCAGTACCTACAATACCAACATCACCTCATAAATTTTCTCTTTGGGCTATCACTCTCACTCTGCTGATTGTGACTCTCAATATTGCTATCTATTTTTACCAGCTCAATTTTGCGGCTCCATTAGAATCCCAGGAATATAATTTATTGTTATTCGGGGCGAATGTTTATCAGTTATCCCTTACTGGGGATTGGTGGCGTTACCCTATTAGCATGGTATTGCACTCAGGCTGGGTTCACTTAGGGTTAAATACCCTTGCTCTACTCGTCATTGGTATTGAATGTGAACGCGCCTTTGGTAAATTTCGCTACCTTGCCATCTATCTATTTGCAGGGATTGTTGGTGCATTTGTTAGTGCAGCCTGGCAATACCAAGAGGCTCTTAATAGCGCCATGCGCCGCTTTGATATGATGTCATGGGGAAGCCTGCTTCAAAATGATAATACTGTCTATATTACGGTGAGCTTAGGGGCTTCTGGGGCAATCATGGGTTTAGCCGCAGCCTCTGTTATTGAACTTTTAAAGCGACTCAGCAAACCTGAACTCACTAAAGAAGCTCGCGATGCCCTTAAACGCCCGTTGTATAATATTATCGCCATGATAGCGTTAACCTTGATTAATGGGTTGCAATCTGGAGTGGATAACGCAGCGCATATTGGTGGCGCAGTGGCTGGTGCAGTGATTGGTTTTACTTTCGTTCTTATTCCCGCGAAAAAGTACCTATTAGATTTCATTTTAACTGTGATTATTGGTGGGGTTTTAGCCTTAGTTATCCATCAGCAATCATTTTCGATCGATGAAAGTCTTGTTGCTGAACGAGAATTTATCTACCAAGAACTGGATAAAGAGCTTAATTCAGCTAAGGCAGAGCAAGCTAAGCTAGTAATGGAAAAAGCTGCCGAAGAGGAGCTTGCATCACTCCCTACCGCTCAATCTGAAGAGCAAATTGCTGGTATTCGAGTTCAAGCTCCTGAATTCATTGAGCCCCGCTTTATTCTCAGTGATGATACCCACCAGCGGATCTTTATCACTGATGAGGAGGCTAATCTTGTTAGCGCATACTCTTCTGCTGATGGAAATTGGAAACTGCTGTTTACCATCAAACTCGTCCTGCCCAAAAATGATAATGGATGCAGCTCTAATCGCTGCCGAGGTATGGGGGCTTCTGGTGCTGCACTCAGTGCGGATGGGAAAAAACTGTATGTTGCCTCACTGTATCCAAACAGCGTCAGTATCATTGATATTGATACCCAAAAAGTAGAAACCAACATTGAAACGAGCTTTTTCCCACGCCAAATTTATGTGATGAAAAATAGTCAGCGTGCATTTGTAACCAGTGGCGTAGAAAACAGTATTGTGGTTATTAACCTCACAAGTAATACCGTTGAGAAAAAATTAACCTTCCCAAATAGCGAAGAGTACCAAGGCGCTTTTGGTGTTCAAATGCCAGCAGCATTATCTCCTGATGAAAAGCAGCTAGCGCTGTATGATAACGTTACTCAAGCGGCTTATCTTTTAGATACCCAAACCATGGCGTTTAGTGAAAAACCTTGGTTTACAGTAGAGGATTACCAAAATGCCGTTAGAGAGTTCTATTTTACACCTGATGGCCAATCGATTTGGATGGTCACGGACAGCCGTTTTGTTTTAGCCAATATTGATATGCCAACAAACCCGGTCACTGCATATCATTGGTGTGGCAATAACAGCGAAATTCAATATGGACAATACGGTATTAATACGGGTTTAAACCAAGCTTACTACTTGCCACAATATCCCAGTGAAGCTCAAGTTCCATTAGTTACCACGAGCCTAAAAACATTAAATATCCAGAATGTTCTACCTATCCCAACCAATGGTGAATATATTCAAGGATTAGCAGAAACGAAAAATGCTTGGGTAGTTACCTATCCAAAATCATTTTATGTGGTTGATAAACATAAATCTGTCGATAGGAACTCAATCAGCCCATTACTCTGTTTTGGGGCTATGCCGAGTGAGTAACTAAAAATGGCATCTCCAATATTATGCCGTCAACCGAAACAATATAAGCCATATTGACATGATTTTACGTTACGCGGCTTGCGTCACGAAATTAAGTCAAGTAGCCTATTAATTGTTATCAGTAATTATTATGGGCATTAATTATTCAAGGCGAGGACATGAGGAAACGTCTGCTTTATGGTCTACTAATATTGGCAGGGATAGCTTTCGCCACTGTTATTTTACTTGACCGTTGGATCAGTTGGGATACTGCGCCCTATATCTATGAAGATGTAGAGCAACTCCCTGCGCGGGATGTGGGGATGGTACTTGGTACCTCCAAATATTACGCATCAGGAGCAACCAATCTCTATTATACCAATCGAATCAAAGGTGCCGCTGATGCTTATCACAGTGGAAAAGTAAAATATTTGCTTCTCAGTGGAGATAACGGTGCTCATAACTATAATGAGCCGATCGCTATGCGCAAAGACCTGATTAAAGCAGGAGTTCCCGCTTCAAAAATTGTGCTCGACTTCGCAGGCTTTAGAACTCTAGACTCTGTTGTGCGTACCAAAAAAGTCTTCGATACCGATAACTTCACCATTATCACCCAGCGTTTTCATTGTGAGCGAGCGCTATTTATCGCTAAACATAAAGGAATTGATGCCCAATGTTTAGCCGTTCCAACGCCTGATGGTATGTTTAAGGTACGAATTCGCGAAGTTTTTGCCCGCCTTGGTGCCCTTGCAGACTTATATATTTTACAGCGCGAACCAAAATTTTTAGGGGAACAAGAATCCATTCCTGCGCCAATAAAAATGCCTGATGGAACTAAAGGTTATCCCGCAGTCTCTCCAGATGAGATCAGTAAGCTGAATTAAATTCTTGCTTACACAGCCTTCCCCAGTAATGCCGCCAATTTATTTGATAATTGGCGCCAACACCACTCAACAGGACCTTGCTTGAACCAAAACAACCAACAGTAAGAAAACAGTAAGTTAGCCATCCAAATGGGCAAGATAAACGCCAATAATTCCACTCGAGTAAAATGATAAAAATATCCTAAATAGTAAAAAATCGTGGTACAAATCAGCGTCTGAAGTAAATAATTACTCAACGCCATTCGCCCCACATTTTGAACTAATTTTGCGATCAAGCTGAGACTTAGAATATTCCAAAACCCATATATTAGGGCTATATAGCCTAAAGATTGTAGCGGAACCATCAATTCATTCACAATATACCCCAAAATTGAAGTCGAAAAATAACTCCAGCCCACAAGGCTTTGTAGATATAAAGAGATGATTTGTACCAATAACGAAGGAATAATTAGCATCCATGCCATCCGGCGATAATGTTGTTGGCTAAAGTCACCTTTTAACCAACCATTTTTGATCAATAGTGCACCGATAATCATCATGCTCAGTAATTGCCAACCGTATTGGATAACCAGCAATTCAACCATGGTTGCCATCTCATTTGCACGATAAGCAAACCCAGCCATCCCGCCAACTCGATGTTGCCACATTTCAATTAATGCTTGAGGCTCAGTGATCTGCCAGAAGCTGGTATCTGCTACCATGCTACCAATAATCAACAAAATCACGAGTCCAATCAAATAGAATGCAATCGCAATTTTTAATAATTTGTATTCATCATATAGGGATAAAAATGCAACTGCGATAAACCCCGTTAATGCATAAACCAATAAAATATCACCATCCCATAAACCGACACCATGAACCAGTCCAATGAATGCGAGTACAGTGAGACGGCAGCGATTCCACTTTATTGAGCGATATTGTAATAACCCAAGCGTCGCGCCAAAAAGTATCGAGAAGATACCGAGGAATTTTCCTTGAAAGAATAAATTGAAAAAGACCCAGACAGCAGCATCTGATTGTTCAACTTCAGGTGTGTAATAAGGATTGAGATAGGCCGCTTGTGGCAATGCAAAACCAAAGATATTCATGAGTAAAATACCGAGAATTGCAATGCCACGCACTGTATCAAGTTGCCCTATACGGCTTTTAGGGGCAACCGGAACTGTATTTATCATGGATTATAGATGGCGAACCGCACGTAAGAATTCTTGGCGTGTATTTTGACTTGATTTAAATAACCCGCCCAAAGATGTCGTTGTCGTTGCACTGGTTGCATCACGAACACCGCGGGCTTTTACGCAATAATGTACGGCATCGATTGAAACAGCAACGTTAGTTGTTCCCAGTAACGTTTGCAATGCGACTAAAATTTGCTGAGTTAAACGCTCTTGAACCTGTGGGCGCTGGGAAAAAAACTGAACAATACGGTTGATTTTGGATAAGCCAATCACGGTATCTTTTGGAATATATGCCACCGTTGCCTTACCGTCGATAGTCACAAAATGGTGTTCGCAAGTACTGGTTAACGTAATATCACGCACCGTCACCATTTCATCCACTTTCATCTTATTTTCAATGACAGTAATTTTTGGAAAATTCGCGTAATCTAATCCCGAGAAAATTTCATCGACATACATTTTAGCGATGCGGCGCGGAGTATCCGCTAAGCTATCATCGCTTAAATCCAAGTTCAGCAACTTCATGATCTCTGTCATATGCCCTTCAATCAGTTGCTTACGATCTTCACCTGATTTTGGTTGAATACGCAACGGTGTTTCAAGTCCTCGTGCTTCCAAAGCAGCATGAACTAATTCGGCCTCTTTACTCAGAGATGACATGTGATCCTCCACAGATGGTATATCTATTTATTATAAAAATGCAGGTGTGCGCGGTACTCTAAAACAGCAGATGCAGATAATCCAGCAATACATCAATAAGTCGTGTGAAATATTTGCAGGTTACCGCACGGATTGATTAAGAATACTAATCTAAGTTTAAATTACTATTTCATTATTTAAATGCATTTAATAACACACTTTATTTTAGCTTTTTTATCTAAAACCCTGTACCCACGAATGAAAGAATCTAAATCGCCAAACAATCTGCCCAAAAGCTATCTGCAATCAATTTCTATTCATTCACCCAATGCCCGATATCTGCCATAATACCGCCAACGAATCTATTCTCAGCCTCAAGGCCAATAACTATAGTGAGGGGTAACTATTTATGGACCAGTGCCATACTAACGATTTGATTTCTCTAGAGCTTGCACTAGAAAAACTTCTTTCTCAAACCACCACAGTGACTAGCACAGAAATCATTCCACTTACTGAGTCTGCCCAACGAATTATTGCTGAAGACCTGATTTCTCCCATCAATGTTCCTCCTTTTGATAACTCAGCGATGGATGGCTATGGCCTACGCTTTGCGGATTGGGATGGAAAAACGCCGATGCCTGTTGCCGGTAAATCCTTTGCAGGAAATCCAATGGTTGGAGAGTTACCAGCAGGATGCTGCGTGCGGATCATGACAGGCGCGCCGATCCCTAAGGGTGTCGATACCGTCGTCATGCAAGAGTCGGCAGAACAGACTGAACAAGGTATTATTTTTACGGAGAGTTTTAAGCTAGGCAATAATATTCGTAAAGCTGGAGAAGATATTACTGAAGGCAGCGCAGTGTTCCCTTCAGGTACTCTACTGTCTACCGCTCAATTACCGTTAATTGCCTCTTTGGGCATCGCTAATGTGAAAGTTCAACGCCGCTTGAAAGTCGCTGTATTTTCAACTGGTGATGAGCTACAAGCCGTGGGACAGCCCCTTGCCGAAGGGCAAATTTATGATACTAACCGTTTTGCTGTACGCCTAATGTTAGAAAAGTTAAATTGCGAAGTTTTAGATTTTGGCGTGATCCCTGATTCACCGGAGAGATTAAAACAAACCTTTATTGAAGCTAATCAGCAAGCTGATTTAGTCATCAGCAGTGGCGGTGTTTCTGTTGGCGAAGCCGACTATACCAAACAAATTCTTGACGAACTGGGGCAAATTGGCTTCTGGAAACTAGCCATTAAACCGGGTAAACCATTCGCATTCGGCAAACTAAGTTCCGCATGGTTTTGCGGCTTACCAGGCAACCCCGTTTCCGCAGCACTCACTTTCTACCAATTAGTACAGCCATTAATTGCGCGACTGTCAGGCCATAGTCAATGGAAAGCCCCTGTACGCTTTAAAGTCCCAGTCACTACCCCACTAAAAAAATCACCGGGTCGACTTGATTTCCAACGCGGTATTTTAAGCACCAATGAACAAGGTCAACTTCAGGTCTCTACGACAGGTCACCAAGGCTCGCATATCTTCAGCTCATTCAGCCAAGCTAATTGTTTTATTGTATTAGAACGTGAGCGTGAGAAAGTCACTGCGGGTGAAATGGTGGATGTCGAAATGTTCAATTACTTATTAAAAAGTGAGTGAGCGCCGTGCAAGAACTTAGTGATCAGGAAATGCTACGCTATAACCGCCAAATCATCCTGCGAGGGTTTGATTTTGATGGGCAGGAAAAGCTAAAGGCAAGTAAAGTTCTGGTTATCGGATTGGGCGGTCTTGGCTGTGCAGCGACTCAATATCTTGCTGCTGCTGGTGTTGGACACTTATCATTAGTGGATTTTGATACGGTATCCCTATCCAATTTACAACGCCAAATCCTGCATCGTGACGCCACGATAGGCGAGCCAAAAGTGGATTCTGCAAAAGCACAACTTGCTGCTATCAACCCGCATATTAAGATCGAGACATTCAATGCTCAACTCGACGAGCAACAACTTGATACATTAGTCAGTCAACATCAGGTCGTACTGGATTGTACCGATAATGTGGCTATTCGCGAGCAACTCAACCGCCTCTGTTTAGCCCATAAAATACCGTTGGTTTCTGGCGCAGCAATTCGCATGGAAGGTCAATTGTCCGTGTTCACCTATGAAGATGGAATGCCTTGTTATCACTGTCTTAGCCGGCTTTTCGGTGAAAATAGCTTAACCTGTGTTGAAGCTGGCGTTATGGCGCCATTAGTCGGTACGATCGGTACATTAGAAGCGATGGAAGCCATCAAATTACTCACCCAATATGGGAAAGTAAATACTGGTAAAGTGCTGTTATTTGATGCAATGACACTAGATTTTCGCCAATTTAAACTGAGTAAAGATCCTCATTGTGAGGTCTGCAAGTAACTTTTTATGGCGAGGGCTTTCCTCGCCATTGATTAAATCAAAATTAGGAATATTCCTAAAAATTCATTTTTCTCTTCTTTCATCTTATACTATCCCCCTTTCGGGAAGCCTTGGTTGTCCCTATCTATTTGAACTATTACTGAGAGCATGAATATGTCACTCCCTCCTTGCCCAAAATGTCAGTCTGAATACACCTATACTGACAACGATATGTATATCTGCCCTGAGTGTGCTCATGAATGGAATGATGCAGAGCCTGCCACAGAAATTGATGAACTGATTGTAAAAGATGCGAATGGCAATTTATTAGTCGATGGCGATACCGTCACTGTCATCAAAGATCTGAAGGTGAAAGGAAGTTCATCTATGCTGAAAATCGGAACTCGCGTAAAAGGGATCCGTTTAGTCGAAGGTGACCACAATATCGATTGTAAAATCGAAGGTTTCGGTCAAATGAAGCTGAAATCTGAGTTTGTGAAGAAAAACTAGTTTTACCTAAAAGTTAAAAAGCCCCATTGATTGGCTATTTTTAAGGAATAGTCTTTATCAACGGGGCTTTTTTAATGACTTAAATATTAGAGAGTGACGCCTTGGCTTTTCAGATACTCATCATAAGTACCTTTGAAATCAATAATTTTATCTTCTCTAATTTCAAGGATGCGTGTTGCCAATGAACTGACGAACTCACGGTCATGGGATACAAAGATCAACGTCCCTTGGTAGAGTTCCAACGCTAAGTTCAATGATTCAATAGATTCCATATCTAAGTGGTTAGTTGGCTCATCCATAAGTAGAATATTTGGTTGTTGCATCATTAACTTACCAAATAACATGCGCCCTTGTTCACCACCGGATAAAACAGATACTTTTTTCTTGATATCATCTTGAGAGAACAGTAAGCGACCTAAAATACTGCGTACTGCTTGCTCATCATCGCCTTCACTTTTCCACTGGCTCATCCAATCAAAAACATTCAGGTCAGTTTCAAATTCATCTGCATGATCTTGCGCATAGTAACCAATGCTGCTGTTTTCCGACCATTTGACCATACCGCTCGTTGGGGCTTTTTCCCCCATAAGGGTTTTCAAAAATGTTGTTTTACCGATACCGTTGGCACCGATGACAGCCATTTTTTCGCCAACTTCCAATAATAAATTCACATTTTTAAACAGAGGTCCTTGGTCATAACCATTTGTTACCGCTTCTAATTCTAAGGCGTTACGGAACAGTTTTTTCTCTTGTTCAAAACGAATGAATGGGTTTTGACGGCTGGAAGCTTTTACATCATCCAGTTGAATTTTATCAATTTGACGAGCACGAGAAGTCGCCTGTTTTGATTTTGATGCGTTAGCACTAAAGCGGCTAACAAAAGATTGAAGCTCGGCAATTTGCGCTTTTTTCTTCGCGTTATCCGATAATAAACGCTCTCTTGCTTGAGTTGCTGCAATCATATATTCATCATAGTTACCGGTGAACAGACGTAATTCACCGTAATCTAAATCTGCCATATGCGTACAAACAGTATTTAAGAAGTGTCTATCATGGGAAATAATGATCATGGTGCAGTTACGATCATTAAGAACTTGCTCTAACCAGCGAATCGTATCGATATCCAAGTTGTTGGTTGGCTCATCCAGCAATAAAATATCAGGATTAGAAAACAGCGCTTGAGCCAAAAGTACACGTAGTTTCCAACCGGGTGCAACCTCACTCATCGGGCCATAATGCTGCTCAACGGGAATGCCAACGCCTAATAATAACTCGCCTGCACGAGATTCAGCACTGTAACCATCCATCTCACCGTAAGCAACTTCCAGATCAGCAACACGATAGCCATCTTCTTCGCTCATTTCTGGCATCGCATAAATTCTGTCGCGTTCTTGCTTAACGCTCCACAACTCGCCATGCCCCATGATGACAGTGTCTAAGACAGTGAACTCTTCAAATGCAAATTGGTCTTGGCGTAATTTACCAATACGTTCGTTAGGATCTGTGGTGCTCACGTTACCTGCGGTTGGTGTTAAATCCCCGCCTAAAATCTTCATGAAGGTTGATTTACCCGCGCCATTCGCGCCGATTAAACCGTAACGATTGCCCGTTCCAAATTTAACTGAGATATTTTCAAACAGTGGCTTACTGCCAAACTGCATAGTGATATTGTTGGTTGTTAACACTGCGATGCCTTAAATTAATCTTTGTAGCGTCATTGATGAGCTCAGCTGATGACTGACCTTCAGTGACTTGAAGTACGATAGGGATAAATAGCCGCGCATTATGCCATAATTGAACGCTTAGATCTTGTTCTGTTTTTGTTAATGCGCGAGCTAAAAATAGGGGACTGATGAAGATAGGAATTTACACCACAGCCATAAACTCAATTAATCATAAGTTTTCACTGGTGGAGCAACATAAGTCTCAAATTGGTCTAACAGGCTAGCAGGAGTGGACTCAACGATTGCCATATGACGATATTTTTCATGTAAAAAGCCTTCATCTGCCATTTTATTGGTCATATCAATCAATGGTTGCCAAAAATTGTTAATATTAAATAGCCCACACGGTTTAGTATGTAAGCCAATCTGGCTCCATGTAAACACTTCACTGTATTCTTCTAATGTCCCGTATCCACCGGGCATAGCAACAAATGCATCCGCTAACTCAATCATTTTGCTTTTACGTTCGTGCATAGTTTCTACGCGATACAGCTCAGACAAATTTTTATGGGAAATTTCACGCTGCTCAAGTAACGATGGGATCACCCCTATCGCTTTACCACCTAAAGATAAAACGGTATCCGCAACAATACCCATGATGCCCACGCTAGCGCCACCGTACACTAACGTAATATCACGTTTAACCATTTCTTTCGCAAACTCAATGGCTTGGTTTTTATAAATTTCGTTAGAACCCAAGCTTGAACCACAATAAACCGCCACACTTTTAATTTTTTGCATCTTATTCTCTTTCTTCCTATTCTCATTTTTCTACTGAGCGAACTTACAAGGTTCCCACAAGAAAGCTTAACTCTCAATCTTTAGCATCATATTATTAACTGATTATCTTAAATGAAATAATAAATCGCAATTAAACACCTCTTGAATAAAGCAATATAAACTACTTACGTTCTATGAGATAATTGCCCACATTATGCTTGCTTAGGGTAAATAGACTCGCAAGTGGTACTTTATTTATAGATTTACCCACTTTGACTGTAAAAAACTGCTGGGTTTTATCGTTTTTTGAGGTTTATTTATTCATGTCTGCCGATACTAAAAAGAGTGCATTTCCATTATTGCCAATAGGGTTACTATTACTTGCAATGGCCTCTATTCAAAGTGGCGCCTCTTTGGCTAAAACATTATTTCCACTTATCGGCGCTCCAGGGGTGACAGGCTTACGTCTATTATTAGCCACAATTATCCTATGTGTGATTTTTAAACCTTGGCGCTTAAATTTCAGAAAAAGCTCTTTAGTCCCTCTACTCGCTTATGGTTTGTCCCTCGGAACCATGAACTACCTATTTTATTTGGCACTAGAACGAATTCCTTTAGGCATTGCCGTCGCCCTAGAGTTTACAGGCCCCTTAGCTGTTGCGATGTTTTCATCGCGCCGTCCTATCGATTTTTTATGGATTGGACTTGTCATTACTGGGCTACTCTTCTTATTGCCTATTGGTGATGAAATTAACGCTATTGATCCTTTAGGTGCAGCATATGCTTTAGGTGCGGGTGTATGCTGGGGGACTTATATTATTTTCGGAAAACGTGCAGGAGCCGGTTATGGTGCAGCAACCGTTGCGGTTGGCTCACTCATTTCCGCATTAATTTTCTTCCCGATCGGCTTAATGCAGACTGGGGTAGAAGCCATGTTTGACCCAGCTATTTTACCCATTGCACTTGCCGTCGCTATTTTGTCTACGGCATTTCCTTATACATTGGAAATGATCGCATTAACTAAACTTCCTGCGCGAACTTTTGGCACATTAATGAGCCTAGAGCCTTGTATGGGTGCATTTTTAGGTATCGTATTCTTACAAGAACACTTAACCATGACCCAATGGCTAGCTCTGCTCTGTATTGTATGCGCCTCTATTGGTTCCACCTCTACTGCGGTACCAAAATCTAAAATAAAAGAAGTCTCATAGCGTCCTATAAAATATAGATTATTTATTTTAAATAAGGTTAGTAAGAAATTACTAACCTTATTTCTCATCATGAATAATTAAATATTCATTCATCAAACTGACATATAAATTAATTATTTTATCCTCATCCCAACATCCTCAAAAATCATCTATCGAGCGCACCTATTAAAGTAATCGATTATTACTTTATGACAAACTCAATTTAATCTTTTATATTTATCTACAGACAAAATAATTGAATGAATTTATATTTAAGAGAGGAAACATTATGAATACTGCAAAATTATTTAAAACCTCTTCAAGCGAACTTTTATATAGCCGTAATGATATTGAAGACAGCGTAAAACTTGAAACTATCAATATATTGAACATGATGGTCGTCCATTTTACCGATCTTTCTCTGATCACAAAGCAAGCACATTGGAACCTGCGTGGTCGTAACTTTATTGCCATACATGAAATGTTAGATAGTTTCAGAACTACGATTGTTGAACATCTTGATGAGTTTGCAGAGCGTGTTGTACAACTTGGAGGCATCGCAACAGGAACTGTCCAGCAAGTGAATAAATTTACTGCTTTGGAAGCTTATCCTCTTGATATTCATTCAGTTCAGGATCATTTAAAAGCCTTAGCCGATCGTTATGCAGTAGTCGCTAATGATATCCGCAAGGCGATTGATGACGTTGAAGATGAAAATACAGCAGATATGTTTACTGCCGCATCCCGTGATTTGGATAAATTCCTGTGGATGTTAGAAGCCAATATAGAGTAGTGTCGTAAAATAGAGTCATATAAATTGACCATGAGACCACTTCGGTGGTCTCTTTTTATTTATCTATTTTCGGCATTTCGGGTTGCTCTATGGGAAAAATAGGTAATGAATTTAATAAGCGTTTACCATAATTCTTTGTTATTAAGCGCTTATCATAAATAATAATTTCACCATAGCATTCATGACTGCGAATTAAACGCCCTGCTTGCTGAATCAAATTAAATGAAGCACTGGGTAAACTCTGTACCTCAAATGGATAACGTTTTAGTGATTTTAACCAATCCCCTTCAGTGATAATGACAGGATTAGTCACTGGTGGAAAAGCTATCTTATGGATATGCACCTGAGTTAAGTACTCACCTTTCAGATCTAACCCCTCAGAGAATGACTGTAGACCAATCAAAGCACTTGTTTGCCCTTGCTTAATACGTTCACAATGGGTCTCAACCAGACGATATCGAGGCTGGTCACCTTGAACTAAAAGTTGTAGACGTAAATCTTTTACATGTTCTAAAAAGCCGTCCATTGCTCGTTGGCTACTGAATAAAACCAGCACACCTCGATGATTTCCCTGCGTAAATTGATGGCGAAAAAATGCGGCCATTTCTTCTAAATGCTGAGCTTCAGTTACCATTGTTGGCTCATATTGCATTTTAGGGATAATAATTTTGCCTTGCTCTACATGATTAAAAGGTGAAGAAAGCGTAACAAAACGGTCATCACTTTTTTCAGATAACCCCGTTAATTCCATAAAACGAGAATAACTATTTAATGAACGCAATGTCGCGGAAGTAATAACAATATGAGGTACATTTCGCCACAGCAGATGCTGTAATTGTTCACTAACACGGATCCCAGCACAGTGCAGAAATATCCGTGACTGATTTTTTTCATAACGTCGGCTGAGCCATTTTGAAATAGGCGCCCCAGAACTTTGATCTAGGGAAGCTAAGCGCCATAACTTTGCCATATTTTCAAAGTAACCCATGGCGCGGCTAGTCACTAAGATTGAACGGTGTAAACGGACAATATCCTGCTTGGCGGTTTGCTCAGTTAAATCATTTAAAATAGATTCGGATAAACCACGTAATGCATCGGTTAACTTAAAAAGCTCCTGACAGCATAATTGCATCGCTTCAGGTAACACGCCCATTGGAAATAAATACTCAGGGTCTTTTGCAGTTTCCGGCAATAACCCATTCGCTAATAACGAAAAATCACGAAAACATTCTCTCAGTTTTTCAGCATGTAATTGTAATTTTTCTGGATTAGCTAATTTAGGGGGCTTCGCTGGACGAAATTGAGCCATATATTGCCCCACATGATGGAGAAAATTATCCACCTGTGCCGTAATTTGAACTAACGTAATTTCCCCTTCAACTTCTAGCGAGTCCCTTGCTACATCTGGGATATGATGCCCCTCATCAAGCACTAATAGCAATTTTTTAGGATCAGGTAAAACAGATTCGGTTTCCATTGCAGCCATCACCAAAGCATGGTTTGCAACAACCACATCGGCATCTTCAATTTCACGGCGAGCAATAAAGAACGGACAACGCTGATAGAACTGGCAGTTACGTCCAAGGCAGTTCATTTTATCTGTACTTACCTTGCGCCAGAGACTATCGCTAAATGCCCGTTTGTGATGATCCCTTAACCCATCCCAAGTAAAACTGTGAAAATCATTACGCAGTTGCTGACACATAGCCCGCTCTTCACTACTGGCGATTTCCGTTTTGTCCTCTACCAATAACATTAAGTCTATTTGCTCCCCTTCCGCAGCACAGATGGCTTCTAAATTGCGAGGGCAGACATAACGAGCACGTCCGAAAGCGCCTGTAAATTTAAGGTCGGGAATGATTTTACTCAACAAGGGTAAATCTTTACTAAAAATTTGATCTTGCAGCGCGACGTTAGCCGTACTCACGACTAACGTTTTTCCTTCTTCTCGCCCAACAGCAATACCCGGAATTAAGTAAGATAATGTTTTTCCTACCCCCGTCGGTGCTTCAATGACTAAATGCCGCCCATCTTCATCAGCTAAATTTTTAGCGACTTCAGCAATCATTTGACGCTGAGGAGCCCGAGGTATAAAACCATCTATTTGTTCTGATAGCCCTTTATACCATTGGGTTATTTGCTGTTTTACTGTATTTGATAGGGACATAAATTACGCAGGCGACCAAGTTAGGGAGATAACATAACTAATTAGGATCAGGAAGAAAAAAGCCTAATCCACTTTTTGCGAAACCGTTCGCAAAACTACTGTATTAATACCCATTATACACAAATTTTGGAAAGCCTTTCGCAAAACCCCAATTTCATCGTAAGAAAAAAGCCCGTTTAACTTGTTTGCAAGAACCATCCAGTTATACTTTGGTTTCTTAAATTATGACTTAGGCAATAAAAAATGAAAAAGTTTGTCATCGCATTTTGCGCTCTGTGCGCGTTGAGTTCAGTTGGCGGAATTGTGTTAGCTGGCATGAATATCTATACACGCTCCACCACGCCTTTAGAGCAAAATCAAACTCAATCATCATCTATATTACCTGCGCCTAATCAAATCAATTAATAGCGAGTTAATTATCAATCTGGGATGGAGAACGCTTATGTACAACGATTATTTTGTTACGCCACAATGGTTAAATACACACCTTTCAGATAGCAATATTGTGGTACTTGACGTTTCAACTCCACCGCCAACTGCACCTTATGACTGTTACCAACATTATCTAGACGAACATATTCCGAATGCCCAATTTTTTAATCAAGATGAGGTTGCTGACAAGACAATTGATCTTCCTCATATGTTGCCAGATGAGAAAACCTTCAGCCAAGCTGTTAGCTTGATGGGTATTGGTAATGATACCCAAGTTATTATTTATGCTCAGAATAATTTATTTTCTTCTCCTCGAGCATGGTGGACATTCACAACGCTAGGCTGTAAACAGGTCAAAATACTTGCTGGCGGCATAACGGCATGGAAAGAGGCTGGTTTCGCGACTCAATCAGGTAAAGTCACACCTCCACCAGCACAACAGTTTATTGCAAGCCGCCAAGATGCGAATGCATTAAGCCAGCAACAAATGCTTGATATCGTTAACCAAGGTCAAGCGCAAATTATCGATGCCCGTGCAGCGGCTCGTTTTTTAGCTCAAGCACCAGAGCCTCGCCCCGGCTTAAGAATGGGGCATATTCCAGGCAGTAAAAACGTACCTTGGGATTTACTTGTCGATAATGGCGAATACCGAAATCCAGAACAGCTCGCAGCTATTTTTGCTGAACACGGTGTAGATATCCATGCTCCTTCAGTAACAACCTGTGGTTCTGGTATGACAGCCGCTGTCGTATTAATGGCACTAGTTCTGCTCGGTAATCATAATGTACGCCTTTATGATGGGTCTTGGGCTCAATGGGGGCAAGATAACGGTCTCCCAATCGAACCCTAATTATTTGGCTTCCTCATATTAAAAATTATCTATGAGGAAGCTATTTATTACTTATCCACTTTAAAATATTTTTATTATAAATATTTAATAAAATAATTAACGGCTTCAATTTAAATGGAGCACCGTATTCATGAACATACCATGGAATTTATGGGTTATAAACCTAGGTACTTTATCCACTTTTATTGGTACAACAGCAACATTATGGGTTTTATTACAAACAACAAATTTAACAGTTAAATTTAATCAAAAGGCTTCCTTTTATTTTCATAAAGATAAGTTAAACCGATTGCTAAATGATTATTTTACTATGATATCAGAATCTCAATTCAACAATGAAAACTCGCATAAAATAATGTTGCATCGAAAGATATTATCATTACATAATTACATTTCGTTCATCGACACAAAAGATAAAAAATTATCGGCATTAATAAATCAATATATTATTAATACTAAATGTATTTTATCCATAAAAAACTATGATGAAATAACTTACTTTCTTCACTTAAGATATTTAGATGAAGTTACTATATTACTGGATTACATAAATAATACTCTTAGTATTTCGGCAAGAAAGATATGAGGTCATCAAATGGACTATAATGATAATAAGATAATCTGTAATATATTAATGAACAGCTTAAAAAAAGAAATCCTATGGCAACAGACAGTTAATATGCACCTAGTGATATTTAAGAATTCAAATCGATATATTACAAGTTGCTTTAATACAATAAATTTAGAAAATATGACTTTCTATCTATATTCTTATCGAACATTAGAGTTTGACCCAGTATTAGAAAATCATATTAATGTTGGAAAAATGTCTCTTTCCCTTATTGAAAATAACTATATTACTTGGCACTACTCAAAAAATGGGTTTCTTATACAAAAGCTATTTGAACATATGTCACTAAACATTTCATCTATCCAAAAATTCGTATAATCAAGAGATTCCATGCAAAAAAATTAAAGCCACATGTTATTTAGCAAAATTCATAACATGCGGCTTTAATCATTATCTAGTTATTCAGAGAAAATACAGTGCTCTATTTGATAAACATTCCGGCTAAAAATAGCACCACTATTGCGCCAATAACTGCGACAATAAAACTACCAAAATTAAAGCCATCGACCTTACCTTTGCCAAAGAAAGTACTAATGTACCCCCCAACAACCGCACCGACGATCCCTAATACTGTCGTCATGATAAAACCCATCTGATAGGTTCCTGGCATAAGCCATTTCGCTAAAACACCGGCGATTAAACCAAACACGATCCAAGCAATAACTCCCATTTGACGCCTCCGAAATGTAAGTTGCACTAAATAAATGCTTTAGTTGGTTGCATACAGTGATGACCTATTATTCATTTAATCACCGCCATACACTTTATATTAAAGACTGTATCTCAAATTTTGGCAAATTAGTTCTTTTTTAGATGGCTGATATCGAGCCATATTCAACATGATGAGCAATAACTTCAGCAATTTGACTCGCATTTTTTAATGCTCTTACTTGAGAAAATAACGTATCCGCTTGCGGGTACTCTTTACGCAGATAACCTAACCACTGTTTGATACGTGCGGCATGATAGTGTCCAGTATCACCTAGCTTTTCTAACTCGGTGTACTTAAACAATAACTTTCCAACCTGTTCCCAAGGCATTTGAGCAACATTCTGCTTAATCACTCGACTTAAATTTGGAGTATTTAGCGCGCCACGACCAATCATAATAGAATCACATCCAGTAATTTCCATGCATCGTTTGGCACTTTCATAGTCCCAAATTTCCCCATTGGCGATCACTGGAATAGACAATCTTTGGCGAATATCACCAATTGCCTGCCAATTAATACACTCTGCTTTATAGCCATCTTCTTTGGTTCGACCATGAACTGTCAGCTCAGTTACCCCCGCTTGTTGAGCAGCATCCGCAATTTCATGCGAAAATTGGCTACTATCCCAACCAAGACGAACTTTGACAGAAACAGGAAGCTCTTTAGGCACGGCATCACGCATCGCTTTTGCAGCGCGATATATCGACTCTGGTTGCTTCAAGAGCGTCGCACCACCGCCACTTCCATTTACCGTTTTTGATGGGCAACCACAATTGAGATCTACCCCCCATGAACCCAGTTCAATAGCGCGGTTGGCATTTTCAGCCAACCATTCAGGATGCTGCCCTAACAGCTGCACCCTAACTAACGTTCCTGAAGGTGTTCGACTACCATGACGTAGCTCAGGACATAACCGATAGAAAGTTTTTTCCGGCAATAACGTATCTACGACTCGCACAAACTCAGTAATGCACAAATCATAATCATTCACTTCGCTTAATAAACTGCGAACTAAAGAGTCAAGAACCCCCTCCATCGGGGCTAATAACACACGCATTAGCTTTCACTGCGCCCCTGTTTCACTCTTTTTTGTGCGCTTTTCCATGGTGAACCGGAAGAAGCCTCAGATTTACCTTTGCCTGCATTAGCGTTACCGCGACGAGGGCGGTCATTGCCACGGCTTCCTCTATCATTGCCACCACGATTTTCTGAAGGGCGGCGATCATTACGTTGAGACGGTTTTTGAATAGGTTCAGCTTTGATTGAAGGATCTGGCTCATAACCATCAATCGCCATAACTGGAATGGATTTTTTCAGTAACTTTTCAATATCTTTAAGTAACTTAACTTCATCAATACAGACTAATGAAATTGCCTGACCAGTTGCTTCTGCACGCCCAGTACGACCGATGCGATGGACATAATCTTCAGCCACATTCGGTAGCTCAAAGTTAACAACATGTGGAAGTTGTTCAATATCCAAGCCTCGTGCTGCAATATCTGTCGCAACTAATACGCGAATATCCCCTGATTTAAAATCAGCTAAAGCGCGGGTACGTGCTCCTTGGCTTTTATTACCATGAATTGCGGCGGATTTTATTCCATCCTTATTCAAGTGCTCTGCTAAACGGTTAGCACCATGTTTAGTTCGAGTAAACACTAACACTTGCTGCCAATTCTCACGTCCAATCATGAACGAGAGTAATTCAGCTTTACGTTTTTTATCGACCAAGTGAACATACTGAGTCACTTGCTCTGATGCCGAATTACGTGGAGCCACTTCAATAGAAACTGGATTATTAAGCAATTTACTCGCCAGCTGTTTAATATCATCCGAGAAAGTTGCAGAAAACAGTAAATTTTGACGCTTTTTAGGTAATTTAGTGATCACTCGGCGAATATCGTGAATGAATCCCATATCTAACATTCGGTCAGCTTCATCCAACACTAAAATTTCTACCTGTGACAGATCCACTGCATTTTGATGTTCTAAATCCAGTAAACGACCAGGCGTAGCGATTAGTACATCCACGCCACTGCGAAGTTTCATCATTTGAGGGTTAATGCTGACACCACCAAATACGACGAACGAGCGAATATTTAAGTGGCGGCTATATTCTTTAACATTCTCTGCCACTTGAGCCGCTAATTCTCGAGTTGGTGTTAAAATTAATGCTCGAATTGGTCGACGATTATTTCCACTGCGTGGCGCATCAACGAGCTTCTGTAAAATAGGTAAAGTAAAACCTGCGGTTTTACCTGTCCCTGTTTGAGCACTGGCTAATAAGTCATTGCCAGCCAAAACTGCTGGGATAGCTTGTTGTTGAATAGGCGTAGGGCTGTCGTAGCCTAATTCATTAATGGCACGCAAGATTTCCTCGTTTAACGCGAGGTCAGAAAAACTAGTCAAGTTATTTACTCCGGGCTTCACCGCTTCAAATTTTTGGGCAGCTCTAGGGGGAAGGTTTGATATTTAAGAAAAGAAAAAGCGCAAACTGCCATGCGATATGCAAAAATTCTACCATCATTTGACTGTGATAAATATATTAATTTAGATTTATAAGTAAACTAATACAAAATCTGCTTTATATAGTATATATACGTAGACAAAACTGAGATAAATCAGTTTACGAATCTCAAAAATAGTAAGTGCCAATCAAGAGCATACTGAAAATAATTTTATTCTGTATTAAAAAGGAATGTTTATGAACACAAACTCATCGCCAACTTTGCGTGGGGAAAATGCCAAATATCAGCTTCTTCTTGCCGCAGCTGATGTTTATGGAGAACAAGGTATTGATGGCGCAACCACTCGTAAAATAGCACACGCCTCTGGGCAAAACATTGCTGCCATTTCATACTATTTTGGCTCTAAAGAAGGGCTTTACCTCGCTGTAGCGCAAGAAATTGCGAATAATATAAAAGAAAGTTTCTCTGAAACCTTATCTAAGATAGATGATTTTTTGAGCTTATCCGTTAACTCTCAAGAACCCGAAGAGGCATTAGGTCTTCTTAAAACAACCATCATCTCCTATAACTTTTTCCAACTAAAAAAAGAAAATCTCAGCTTTTCACGTATTTTAGCCCGAGAGCAACTCAACCCTACTGAAGCCTATGCCATCATCCATGAACAAGCTCTTGGTCCAATTCATTCGCGTTTAAATCGTTTAATTTCTATCTATATTGGCGCAGACCCCAATAACTTAGCGACGTTGATTCATACCCACGCCATTCTAGGAGAAACACTCTCTTTCCGAATTGCGCGAGAAACGCTGCTTAGGCAAACTGGCTGGAAACATATCAACGAGGATGAATTTAAAATTATTAATCAAGTCCTTATTGAACACATTGACATTCTATTATTGGGATTACGTCAACGCCAACAGACAGAAAAGTGATATGATGCATGGATAAAGTCAAACCCTAGTTTTAAGTTATAAACTTATCCATTATTAAGGTTAGCTATGAACAATAAACGCCGTTCCGTTATTATTCTTATTATTGTCATATTAATCGCAGCTGCAGGTGGCTACTACTACCAATCAATGCAGAGCCCATCATTAGCCCTATATGGTAATGTGGATGTGCGAACCGTTAACCTTAGTTTCCGTGTCGGCGGTAAACTAGCATCTTTAGATGTGGATGAAGGTGCTAAAGTCACCTCAGGGCAGCAATTAGGGAAACTTGATGATGCCCCCTATATCAACGCTCTCAATAAAGCTAAAGGGGTTCGTGATAGTGCAAAAGCCCAATTAGCATTAAAAGAAAGTGGATACCGTACCCAAGAAATTGCGCAAGTAGAAGCGGAAGTGGCTCAACGGCAAGCAGCTTGGCAATACGCAGACAGCTTTTTTAAACGTCAACAAGGGCTAGCAGCTCAACGATTAATTTCAGCAAATGACCTTGATAATGCAAGAAATAATCGCAATCAAACCCTTGCAGCGCTAAAAGCATCCCAAGATAAACTCAATCAATACCAAAGTGGTTTTCGCCAAGAGGAAATTGCGGCCGCACGCGGTGAATGGCTACAAGCGGAAGCCGCTGTAGCACAAGCTGAATTAGATCTTGCAGACACCATTCTTACTGCGCCATCTGATGGCACAATTTTGACGCGAGCTATTGAGCCAGGAACGATCATTGGTGCTGGCAATACTGTATTCAGTGTCACGTTAACAAATCCAGTTTGGGTCCGAGCCTACGTCAGTGAAGCACATTTAGGTGATGCAATTCCCGGTAGCAAAGTTCTCTTGTATACCGATAGCCAGCCCAATACCCCTTATCACGGCACCATTGGGTTTGTTTCCCCTACCGCAGAATTTACCCCTAAAAGTGTACAAACACCGGATCTACGGACCGATTTAGTCTATCGCTTGCGCATCATTGTTGATGACCCCAATGACAAACTACGCCAAGGAATGCCTGTAACTATCCAATTCACTGATGCTCAAAAATAGGGCAGATTATGGTTCAAGATTACAGCATCCACCTACAAGGGGTCGAAAAGACCTTTTTAGGATTAGATTCCCCCGCCGTTGAAAGCTTAACTACGGTTATCCATGGTGGCTCAGTAACAGGGTTAGTGGGTCCAGATGGGGCAGGAAAAACCACCCTAATGCGCATGCTTGCTGGGCTACTCAAACCCGATTCAGGCAACATCAGCATCATGGGATTAGATCCTATTAAAGATAGCATTGAGGTGCGTGCAAACTTGGGTTACATGCCGCAAAAGTTTGGATTGTACGAAGATTTAACGGTACAAGAAAATCTCGATTTATATGCTGATTTGCGCGGTGTGATTGGTGAAGAACGTCAACAAACTTATCAACAATTATTAGCCTTCACCAGCTTAGCACCGTTTACTGCACGTCTGGCAGGAAAGCTGTCAGGAGGAATGAAGCAAAAGCTCGGACTCGCTTGTACCTTACTCGGCAAACCCAAAGTGTTATTGCTCGATGAGCCTGGTGTCGGCGTCGACCCCATCGCTCGACGGGAGCTCTGGCAAATGGTACACACCCTTGCTGATGATGGTATGTTGATCCTCTGGAGTACCTCCTACTTGGATGAAGCACAACAGTGTAAGGAAGTACTTCTGCTAAACAAAGGTAAACTGCTGTATAGCGGAGAACCTGAAAAGTTGACACAACACATGGCTGGACGCTCCTTTTTGTTGGACGTTCCAGCCACTAAAAAACGAACAATTTTACAGGATGCCCTCGTTCTTCCTGAAACCACCGATGGTGTGATCCAAGGACGCTATATCCGTTTAATACTGAAGCCCGATGCATCCCAAGAAAATTTACTCAACGCATTAAATATGGGGCAACAAAAATTACTGCCCGCCGAACCGCGTTTTGAAGATGCATTTATTGATTTGCTCGGCGGTGGGCCATCACATCGTTCAGAATTGGCATCAATCGTTCCCCAAATTCCACCAGCACCCAACGAAACGGTGATTGAAGCCCGTAATCTAACCAAAAAATTTGGGGACTTTGCCGCAACCGATACAGTTAATTTCCAAGTTAAACGCGGGGAAATTTTTGGCTTATTAGGCCCCAATGGCGCGGGAAAATCCACGACATTTAAAATGATGTGCGGCTTAATGAAACCAACAGATGGGCAAGCATTAGTGCTTGGGATGGATTTAAAAACCAGCTCTAATAAAGCCCGCCAGCATCTGGGATATATGGCACAAAAGTTCTCTTTGTATGGCAATCTTAAAGTCGGACAAAACTTAAAATTCTTCTCAGGTGTTTACGGTTTACATCATAAAAAACAAACCAAAAAAATACAGGAGATGGTCGATGCGTTTAACTTTAATCCGATCATTAACCAAATTACCGATTCACTACCATTAGGCTATAAACAGCGTCTTGCCCTTGCCTGTTCTCTAATGCATGAGCCCGATATTCTGTTTTTAGATGAGCCAACATCCGGTGTTGACCCACTCACCCGCCGTGAGTTTTGGCTACATATTAATGGAATGGTTGATAAAGGTGTTACCGTGATGGTGACCACTCACTTTATGGATGAAGCCGAATATTGTGACCGTATAGGTCTGGTTTATCACGGTAAAATTATTGCGGCAGGAACCCCTGACGAACTTAAACAACAAGTAGCGAGCACTGAAAATTCAAATCCTTCCATGGAAGATGCTTTTATCGAACTGATTGCTAACTATGACAAGCAACAGGAGGAAAAATGAGTATTGCCACCTCCCGCTTTTCATGGCGTAGGCTAAAAGCCTTATGCTGGAAAGAGAGTAAACAAATTGTTCGCGATCCAAGCAGCGCGTTAATTGCTATTGTCATCCCCTTGATGCTGCTATTTATTTTCGGCTATGGAATCAATTTAGACTCCAGTAAATTGCGTGTGGGTATTTTAATGGATCAGCAAAGCCAAGAAGCCCGCGAATTGGTTGATACCTTCACGGGATCCCCCTTTATTGATGCGACCATTAGCAACGATCGCCATTTACTGATCAATAAAATGCAAGCCGGTGAAATTCGTGGAATTGTCGTGATCCCAGTGAACTTTTCCGAGCAACTCTTGCGCCCAGATGGACACGCCGCTATTCAGGTGATCACAGATGGTAGCGAACCCAATACCGCCAATTTTGTTCAAGCCTATACCAAAGGTGTTTGGCATACTTGGCTCGTGCAACAGGGGGAGAACAAAGGCTATCCCACTGATCCATTGATTGAATTGAATATGCGTTATTGGTTTAACGAAGCAGCGTTGAGTCAGCACTTTATTATCCCAGGGGCAATTAGCATTATCATGACAGTGGTGGGGGCGATTTTAACCTCGCTAGTGATTGCTCGAGAATGGGAACGTGGGACGATGGAAGCGCTACTCTCCACACAAATAACACGCACTGAATTATTGCTATCAAAATTATTACCTTACCAAGTACTTGGTTCTTTTGTGATGATTTTGTGTATGTTGGTGACAACCTTTGTACTCAATATTCCTTATCGGGGATCTTTATTGGTGTTATTTGTGATCACCAGTTTGTATCTCGCCACGGCCTTAGGGATGGGATTATTAATTTCTACTATTACTCGTAATCAGTTTAATGCAGCCATGGTCGCACTAAATGCGGCATTTTTACCTGCAATCATGTTATCTGGATTTATCTTCGAAATTGATAGCATGCCAGCATTCATTCAAGTAGTGACTTACTTTATCCCTGCTCGTTATTTTGTCAGTAGTCTACAAACCCTATTTTTAGCGGGTGATATTTATTTAGTTTTACTCACTGACTTTTTATTGCTAATCGCATCCGCTATTTTATTTATCGGCTTAACGGCATTAAAAACTCGCCGTCGCTTGGATTGAGGGGCCTATGTTTTATCGCCTTTACACCTTAATAATGAAAGAGCTGCAATCTTTGTTGCAAGAAAAACAGACTCGAATTATTTTGATTATGCCCGTGATTTTTCAAATGATTTTATTCCCTCTTGCGGCAACGTTGGAAGTCACCAATACTACTATCGCGATTTTTGACCAAGATAGTGGAGAGCATTCCATTGAGCTTACTCAGCGTCTCGCTAAAGCCAGTGCGTTTTCCCATGTTTTACTGTTAAAAAATGAGCATGAGATCCGTGAAACTCTTGATAACCGGAAAGCATTATTAGTCGTCAGGTTTAACCAGAACTTTAGTGCGAATATCGCCAGCCACCATACTGCGAATATGATGCTATTGTTGGATGGACGAAATTCAAATAGCTCACAAATTGCGGCCAATTATATCGAGCAAATTGTGATGCAATATCAGCAAGAGCTGAGCAAAACACAAATTCAACCGAATAATAGTGAGCTGATTGTCCGTAACTGGTACAACCCCAATTTAGACTATAAATGGTTTATCGTGCCATCACTGGTCGCCTTGATCACTACGATTGGCGTGTTAATTGTGACCTCACTGTCGATTGCCCGAGAACGGGAGCAAGGGACGCTCGACCAACTATTAGTCTCCCCACTCACCACATGGCAAATTTTTATCGGAAAAGCGGTTCCAGCCTTGGTGGTGGCGACCGCTCAAGCAACTTTGGTGCTAATCATTGGGATTTTTTGCTACCAAATTCCATTCGCCGGTTCTCTGTTACTGTTCTACGGCACAATGGTATTTTACGGATTATCGTTGGTAGGATTTGGATTATTAATTTCTGCGCTCTGCTCTACTCAGCAGCAAGCTTTTATTGGGGTGTTTGTATTTATGATGCCCGCCGTTTTGCTGTCCGGCTATATTTCTCCAGTAGAGAATATGCCTGTATGGCTGCAAGATATTACTTGGATCAACCCTATTCGTCACTTTACGGATATTACTAAACAGATTTACCTCAAAGATGCAGATTTTTCAGTGGTTTTTCACAGTTTATGGCCTTTGCTAATTATTGCATTAGTGACCAGTAATCTTGCCTATTATCTGTTTCGTAAGAAAATTGCTTAATCTTATCGGTTAGAAATTGCCTATTGAAAGCAGTTAATAGTACTCAGATTAACGTTTTAAGCTCTCTGTTCAAAGTACGGAGGCTAGATACAATTTAGCGCTTCCTTGCGCGTATTTTTGGGCTTCCTTATTTCACGCTAGCAACGGCAATATAGTTTAATTTTCCACGATTTTTTCGAAAGTGGCGGAACATCCGTAAGAATTGAGGTCGGTTTTCTTTTTTTAATGCATTTCGAATAATTTTTATCGTACCAAGTAAGCCTTCATCATAAATCAGCCCCTTTGGTGACAATAAGGTCATTGGTCCTGTACTAGACAGTACGCTCTGAAAGCCTGCTTGCTTAAATAAATCAATCCATTGAGCTTGAGGTAACGGTTGTGCTTTTACATGAATAGCTTGATGCATTTCTGCCGCAATATCTTGTGGATCCTGCGCATCTTTAAACGCAATATCATGGGTTAATAAGCAACCTCCGGGTTTTAATACACGATAGTACTCCTGCAATAATTTTGCTTTCGCTTTATCTCCGTACATTGTTAGCATGGCTTCATTGATCACCACATCAAAGCTATTATCAGCAAAGGGTAATTTTGACGCATCAGCCATTTGGAGAGTGATTAAATCCGTTAAACCATGCTGGTCTACATTTTTTTGAGCCTTCTCCAAGGCGTGTTTATCCATGTCTATACCTGTGATATGACAATGATATTGTGAAGCAATTTCAATGGCAGTCGTTCCCATGTTGCATGCAATTTCAAGTACTTGACTATCTTTATTTAAACCAGATTGGCTCAGTAACCACTGAGTAGCAATTTTTCCGCCGGGACGTAAGCGTTTTTTCCCAAGACGGGCTAAAAATTTATGCCCTGCCTCATGCGCAGTAAATGATTGTTCCATAAATAATCTCCAAACTAATGGTTACACTCATGATTCGGTTCACGCAACATCACCAACAGCATTTTGGCGGGCTCAGGCGCATCAACAGCATGAGGAATATTCGCTGGCATTCTGACTATAGTTCCCGGTTTAGCTGTCACCAATTCACCGTTAATCGTCAGCAACAAACTGCCCTCAACAACCATCACAATGGCATCAAAAGGAGCACTATGTTCAGATAATGCCTGACCTTTATCAAAGGCAAATAAAGTCATATTTCCCCCGCCATTTTTAGCTAAAACTCGGCTGGCAATCCCTTGTTCGGTATAGTTAATTAGTGTGCTGATAGTTAAGGCTTCAGCAGGCGTTATTGTGTTATCGCTCATAATTTCACATTCCTTAATGCTATTGATTGTTTATGCTCATTCAAAAATTATCTAAACAGTGGAACAACCCCTTGTATTTCTCTGCTTTGCTCATGAATGGGCATAATTGCCACCGGTAATTGGTAGAGTTGATAAAGGTTTTGTTCCGTTAAAATGTGTTGAGATTCACCAAATAAACAGTGCCCTTCGTTAAACAGTAATAACGAATGGTCAGCAATATGCAGAGCATGCTGTGGATAGTGGCTAGTAAATAAAATGGTCATTTCACGGTGTTGGGCTAAATCACGTAACGTACTAAGAACATTATCTTGATTGGCTAAATCCAATGCAGAGGTAGGCTCATCCAAAATTAAAATTTGAGGTTCGCTGGCAAGTGCCCTGGCTATCATGACCATTTGCTTTTCACCGCCACTCAATCGATTAAATTGTTGGCTGGCAAAACGACGTAGACCTAAATAATCCAAGCATTGCTCAACAATTTGATTATCGCGTTCACTGGGTGAAGCATACCAAGGTAGATGGCGAATACGCCCTAGGCTCACCATAGTACGTACAGAATAATGAAACAAAGAGCCTGTAAGTTGTGGCACATACGCAACGGGAGCATTTAGAGATACCTGACCTTGCATGCCTTTTTGTAACCCCAACAATAACCGCAATAAAGTGGTTTTCCCTCTCCCATTGGGACCCAAAATAGCCCCAATACTCCCTTTAGGCTGATTGAAACTTAAATCAGTGAATAACTGTCGCTGACCTATCGAAAAATTGAGATGTTTTACGTCAATCATAAATCAGCCACCTTTTTATTAAGCGCATGAATTAAAATCGCAAAAATAGGCGCTCCAATTAAAGCCGTGATGACGCTGAGTGGAATTTCTGCATTGGTAATACTCCGAGCAAAGGTATCTACACCAATCATATAAATCCCACCAATCACAGCACTGGCAGGCAACAAAATACGGTGATCATGCCCTACTACAATTCGCGCAATATGGGGAACAATTAACCCTACCCACCCAATAGTGCCAGATACTGCGACTGTAGCGCTGGTGATCAATGTGACACTGAGTAACACTGCCCAACGCGTTCGATTGATTTTCATGCCTAAAGCCTGTGCATTTTCTTCTCCTAGTGACAGCACATTAATACGAAAGCGCAAAGCAAAAATAATCAATATCGAAAACAAAACAACTGGCAGTACAATCATGAGCTTTAGATAAGAAGCGCTAGCAAAGCTCCCCATCAACCAAAAAACAATGGTTTGCAGCGTGTTATTAGGGTCTGCAAAATAGGTAATCAATGAAATGAGTGCAGCAAAAAAGGCATTGATAATGACGCCTGCGAGGATCAACATCAGTAGCGGGCTTCCTTGGCGATTCATACCTAATAAAAAAACCAACATAATCGCCACCAACCCACCAATAAAAGCAAATGAGATAGTTATCAATAGTGAGGAAAACAGTAAAATAGCTAAAGCTCCGCCTAACGCAGCGCCAGAAGAAACACCAATAATTTGCGGCCCGACAAGAGGATTACGGAAGATACCTTGTAAAGCGGCTCCCGCAACGGCAAGACCAGCCCCCGCAATACCGGCAATCAAAACTCGTGGTAATCGAACGCTCAGCACCACATTTTGTTCCGTACGGCTATAATTTCCCCCGCTTTCGTTCCCTAAAATTGCATCATAGAGAATATGAAATACAGAAGAAAATGAGACCGGATAACGCCCAAGACTCAACGCCAACAAAAATATAAAAAGGAAACTCATCCCAAAAGTCATCCAGAGCATATAAGGACTACGCATTTGGCTTACCCATCAGAGAAAGGTAATGCAGGCTATTTTTATTTAGCTCAATCTGTAAAACCCCATCGATTTGATCTTCCGTGACGTGATAACCATAAAGCTGCTGATAACGTTGACGAATTTCTTCGCGTAAAGGAATATTGGTGGTTTCAGGGTGAAACACCATTGATAGCCATTGCCAGTACAATGGGGTTTCTTGGTTTGGTGCATCCCAAATAAACCCGCCAATCGGCAGTTTATAAACTCGTTGATTTTTAACTGCGGTAACGTCACTCAACATTGGGTTACCATATACATCCGCAGGGGATAAACCTTCTTCAAAATTACCGAGTAAAATGATATCGGGATCCCAAAGTAGGATTTGCTCAATATTCAGTGTTCTTGGACCCGTTAAATCCCGATTTAAGCTCACCCCTCCCGCTAATGCAAAATCGGCATTGTTGTGAGATGTTGAACCAAACGTTTGAATACTTTGATTAAAGTGGGACAGATAAAGAACTTTAGGTTGCTCTGATTCAGGAATTTTCGCTGTAGTAGCGGAAAGCGTGTTCACCACTTGTTGGCGCCACAGGATCATTTCATTGGCTTTTTCGTTATGCCCTAAAGTTTGTCCCATTAATCGGATCCACTCTTGGGTATAACTTTCTTGCCCATAACCGAGTGTTGCAACAGTCAGCCCCGCATCTCGCATCGGGGAAATAATATCGTCACCTCTATGCCCCCATTGCCATACTAAATCAGGCTCAACATTGAGCAATGCTTCAATATTCGGTGTGAAATTATTACCAACAACATTCGAATTAACCTGTAACACAGGCGAAAACATCTTTCCAAGCATTCCTTCCTGAGCTGCAACTTTGGCAAAGGGATGCATACCGACTAATTTTTCACTACTTTCATCCATACCCACTAGCATTGACGCCGCAGGAATGGGGATCACAACAATACGTTTTGCAGGGGCAGATAAATGAATTTTATCACCGGACATATCCGTAAAATCAACTGCTTGAGATGCACTCGCATTAACCACTAACCCGAACATAGAAAATGTTACTGCTATTTTAAAAACATTATTTATCATATGGTTATTCAACTCCCTGCCAATAACTTAATTGATAATGTGTATGATTATCATTTATACTCAAGCTATTCTAAGGTGCCTGAAGAGGATGACCTATGACATTTGTCAAAAATGTTTTTCCCTACACTCAATCGATCGAAGCGCTTATAAAATGCCCATTATTTTCCGGTATTGAAGAGCAAAAATTAGCGTTATTACTTGAAAATTGTGGCTATATTCAATTTAAAAGTGGCGAAATTGTGAGCTATGAAGGTGATACCTTTAAGTATTGCCCTTTAATTATCAATGGGCAGATGGAAGTGTATCGACACACTTATTTAGGTGAAGAAAAAATCTTTGGTTTATTTTCAGGTGGGGAAATTGTGGCAATTGCCGCCGTTTTTATGCCACATAACCGTTATCCAATGAGCTTACGCGCAAAAACAGACGGGGACTCACTGCTACTGGATAAACGAGATATTTTGCAGCTCTGTCATGCTTGTCCACAGATTATGGAAAAATTACTTATGCGGTTTAGCACTAAACTGTATGAAAACATTAACCATATTGATTGGCTTACATCGAGCTCAGCAGAACAACGGCTTGCAGCTTACATTCTTGATTTAAAAAATAAGCAATTAACACCGAATATTATTTTACCGTTATCTCGAGGGCAACTAGCAGCAAAATTGGGGATGCGTTATGAAACCTTGAGTCGATTAGTCTCCAGCTGGCGCCAAAAAGGGTTTATTGATATCGAAAAAGATACAGTACGAATTAATAACGAAAATTACCTCACTCAACTGTCTATTTCTGCCCAGCGTCCTTTTTAGTGTTAGCGCATTATATTGAAATAATGCGCTAATTATCTGTTAGAAATTGAAAGTGACACCGCCGTTAACATTAAAACCCATACCAGGGAATAATGTGCTGTCCTTGGCTGTCACGGTTTGATTAGCCACCGATGTCGTTGCATAACGCTCATCCGTTAAGTTATCCATTGATAAGTAAACGGACCATTGTTCCGTTGGCTTATAGCTGCCTTTTAGCCCTAAGACTGCATAATGTTTTCGTTTTTGAATATCGAGGTTGTTTTGGTGATCAACAGCCATATCTGTTGGCGCCCAATGAATATTAGGACCGAAGCTCCAATCACCTAGCTCATATAACACTTCGGCGGCCACTATATTGCGAGGAATACCCGCGATGTAGTTGCCGTTATATTCCCCGCCCATAAAGCAGAAGTCATTGTAAGTCCAAGATGCGCGGTAGTTAATATCCCCAGGACCTGCGCCAATTCGTCCTGTAAGCCCAGCTTCAAATCCTTGATGACGGGTTTTAGCTGCATAATTAAACACACCAACGACAGTACCAGCACTATCATAGGTTGTAATGTATTCATCTTTAATTTGGCTACGATATAGAGCAAGATTCCATTTCAATCCTTCGGTCACCTCTCCTTCACCGCCAATTTCATAAGTAATGGCCTTTTGTGGTGACAGTTTAGTCAATTTGCCATCACTAGAATTAATAATTTCCCAAAAGGTGGCGGGTTCTTCACTCGCACTAATATTAGCAAAATAGCGTTGGCTTTCCGTTGGGCGCCAAACAATGCCTGCTTTTGGGGTCAAAAATGTCCAACTTTGGTCTAATGATATGGAACTTTGACGTTTTTCTACATCACGGCGAGCATGGGTCGCTTTCACATCAAAATTGACGGTCACTGTTGGTGTAACATGTAAATCAACGCCTACGCTGCCATATATGTTTTCAGCATACCCATCATATTTACCTATTTTTTTCTTATCCGCTGGTGTGCCTTTTCGATTTTGCATTAAATCGGTTTGTAGCGTCATTTGATCCCACGCCACAGCTGTACGATAAGTCACTGGCTCAGTTTCTATATTATAAGTGAACTGCAATCCTTCACTGTGACTATGACTAAACCGGTAGTATGCAGGCGTCGTAAAATTGTCATGAGTACGGATGTGCCATACTCCCGCGCCAATTGCTTGGTTGCCGATTTGCCAGTCAGACCGGTTGGCTACTCGAAACTGCTCTACATTACGATGAGGATCTCGCAGCCAAACCATTGGGTAAACATCTGTTGGGTTATTGTTCAGTACCTCTTCAGAAACAGGACCTGCAACATCAAAACGTAAATCCGTCCAATTTAACCATGTGCGGTTTTCAAAATTATCCGTGACATAGCCAAAATTGCTACGTAATGTTTTTCGTTGAGATGAAGAATGTTTACGGTAGCCGTCAAAGTGGTCATAAGTGAAATTCACCCGCGCATCAAGTGATCCATCATCAGAAACACCCCCAAATGCAGTTTGTAGTCCTTCTCGCCCATAAGATCCATACTCATAGCGCAGTCGCCCCTGCTCATTTCGCCCTGTATAGGACAAAACATCCAGCTCGCCACCAAGGCTATTACTTTGTGGATTTAAGCTATTCGCTCCACGACGCACACTCACCATCCTTGCATCACGCATTTCCAATGTACTGATATGGAAGCTACCATCGGCATCTGTTGCAGGTAGGCCATCTTGTAACAATAAAACGCCTCGAGCTAATGGCGCACTTTGTACCCCTGAACCGCGAATATTTAGCCGAGGTTGATCAATACCACCAAAAAAGTTTTGGATCACCAATCCAGGTTGGTAATCTAACGCATCTTGTAATGTGGCAAGACGCGCGTCTTTTTCAATCATGACTAGATTGGTCCCTCCCGCCACTTTCTCAAGTTTTTCTTTTTCCTGTTGCTCTGTGGGTGTTAAACGACTGTGTCCCATTGACGAGTTCACAATCAGCGTATCTTGTTCCGTTGGCGCTGCTATCGAGAAAGTAAACGGGCTCAACCCCAAAATCAGAGCAGTACAATGAGCTAATTTATGCTGCTTTAGTGGATAAGACATATATTCACCCCAATAATAGTAATGGTTATCATTTTCATTTAGAGGCATAAAATAGTAGAAAAGAAACCATTTCCCTATGACATTTGTCAAAAGTGAAAATAATTTGAGTCAAATCCAAAATATAAATATCTGATGAAGATTAGGGCTTGTTAATCTAAAGGGATTTATTTGAAAGTTGATGAAAAAGAAGGGAAATATAAAATAAAAACCCCTCGCTAATAAACGAGGGATTTAGGTAAAAAAGACGGCGTAATACGGATGTATTCAGCCTACTTAACTCAAAGACTAGCGACGGTCACCGAAGATACGCAGTAACATCAGGAACAGGTTGATGAAGTCTAAATACAGAGATAACGCACCCATAATTGAGTATTTACGCATATTCTCTCTGTCATCTTGGTTGATTTGCTCGCCCATTTCTTTCAGCTTTTGAGTATCATACGCAGTCAGAGCAGCAAACAGTAAAACGCCACCGTAAGTAATTACCCAGTACATCATTGAGCTTTGCAGCCAGATATTAACCAGCGAAGCGACAACTAAACCAATCAGCGCCATAAACAGGAAGTTACCCATACCTGTTAAGCTGCGTTTGGTAGTGTAGCCGTAGAAACTTAATGCACCGAACATAACCGCAGTAATAATGAAGGTTCCGACAACTGACTCACCCGTATATACCGCGAGGATCACGGAGATGGTTAAGCCAGTCAGCAACGCGTACAGCATAAACATGCCCGTTGCAATGGCACCGCTCATTTTCGGCAGTAAGAATGACAGACCCATGACTAAACCAAGTTCAGCAATGATCATTCCGAAAAATAGCACTTTGTTAGTTGCGATAGTGACAAATAAACCGCTGCTTAAAGAATACCAAGCAACAAAAGCCGTCAGCAGTAATCCGACTGTCATCCAGCCGTATACTTGCGACATAAATGCCTGAACGCCAGTACTGGCATTCTGGACAAGAGAATCATTACGCTGATCAAATTGACCCATGATGGTTACCCTTCCATTGTAAGAAAAATCGACCCAGCAAAACCACCATTAAAGTAATCCATACTGTGATCGGACAAATTTATCCAAAGTCTATCACAATATTTTGACATTACCATTCGGCTTATTCGCATTTTTCGCCTAACTCCTTGAGACTACCAGCGGTTTGCCGATTCCTCATCACTCTGTTTGGCATCAACCCAACGTTCATTATCCGGTAACGTCTCTTTTTTCCAGAACGGTGCTTTAGTCTTCAAGTAATCCATAATAAATTCAGCGGCTTGAAATGCTGCGTCACGATGGGCACTGGTCACCCCAACAAACACAATTTCGTCGCCTGGCTGTAGTGTTCCCACACGGTGGATCACACTCACCCGCTGTAACGGCCAACGGGATCTAGACTGAGCCACAATATCGGCTAATGCTTTTTCAGTCATTCCCGGATAGTGCTCCAAGGTTAATGCTGCAACGCTGTCACCCAGATTATGATTACGTACTTTTCCGGTAAAGGTGACTACCGCGCCATCACTGTCGCATTCGGCTAACCATTGATATTGCTCACCAACGCTGAAATTCTCAGTCTGTACCGCAATGTGGGTCTGTTCCATGTTTAGCCTCCGGTTACCGGCGGGAAAAATGCCACTTCATCACCCGAGGTCAATGGATGTTCGCCAGAAACAAACGATTGATTCACTGCTGACAATAATTTTCCATCTTCTAAAGCTAATGCCCAGCGGTCACCTTTTTGTGTTAATGCATGACGTAAAGCCTCGACTGTCGGGTACTCCGCTTCCAGTTCTAAACGATCCGTACCAACTAACTCACGTACTTGAGCAAAAAATAATACAGTAATCATTATTCCACCTTAAAATGTCCAGACTTACCGCCAGACTTTTCTAATAGACGTACCGGACCAATGACCATATCTTTTTGGATGGCTTTACACATGTCATAGATAGTTAATGCAGCCACTGATGCCGCCGTTAACGCTTCCATTTCGACACCAGTTTTTCCCGTTAAGCGGCAGCAAGTTTCGATGCGTACACGGTTATGTGCTTGTTCTGCCTCTAACGTCACTTCCACTTTGGTCAATAGCAGTGGATGGCACAACGGGATCAGCTGCCACGTATTTTTGGCGGCTTGGATACCTGCAATACGCGCCGTCGCAAATACATCCCCTTTATGGTGGCTACCATCGACAATCATCGCTAAGGTTTCTGGGTTCATGGTAATGTAAGCTTCTGCACGGGCTTCGCGGATAGTTTCCGCTTTAGCAGAAACATCAACCATATGCGCCTCGCCCGACGCATTAAGGTGAGTCAGTTGGGACATCATATCTCCTGAATATCAAAAAATTATTAGCCGCCGATAACGGATAAATTTGGGGTGATCCCGCTGTCGCCTTGATGAAGAAAATGCGTCTCACGTTTAGAACGCAAACCACTTTGAAGACGGGCTTTCAGTGCTTCGTTTTGATTATCATCGCCCAGTAGATCACGTAGTGGAATGCCATTTTCACCAAACAGACACAAATGTAGATTTCCCAAAGAAGAGACTCTTAATCGGTTACAACTTTGGCAAAAATCTTTTTCATACGGCATGATCAACCCAATTTCACCTTGATAGTCAGGGTGACTAAATACTTGGGCTGGACCATCACTGCGAGAACGAGGAAGCATGTACCAGCCTTCAGCAATCAGGCGGTCACGCACGGTTTCACCAGACACATGGTAACGCTGGAATAGGCTGCTGCCTTCTCCTGTTTCCATGAGCTCAATAAAACGCAATTGAATTGGACGATGCTTGATCCAATTGAGGAAGGATTTTAGGGCAACATCGTTGACATTTTTCATCAAGACTGCATTGACTTTGACTTTTTCAAAGCCAGCCTCGAAGGCCGCATCAATGCCTTGCATAACCTGAAAAAATTTATCTTGCCCAGTGATCGCTGCAAATTGACGAGGATCGAGACTGTCGACGCTGACATTCACCGCATTCAGTCCGGCATCACGCCATGTTTGTATATCACGCGCCATACGGTAGCCATTGGTGGTAACCGCAATTTTCTTAATCGATTGGTTTTCGCGAATAGCCGCAATGATATCACTGAAATCTTTCCGCATTGTCGGCTCACCACCCGTAATACGTACCTTTTCTGTGCCTAAATCGGCAAAAGCACGGCTTACTCGACGGATTTCATCCAGCGTTAAAAATTCGTGGCGGCCACTCGGTTTATAACCATCAGGTAGGCAATATGTGCAACGGAAGTTGCATACATCGGTGATAGATAAACGAAGATAGTAAAATTTTCGGTCAAATTGATCGACAAGTTGCTGCATATTCACACCTTTCCAAATACGGGAGATGCAGACATTTCTATCTTGCACCCTGGCGACTCTGAGGTCACGGCCTGAACATCATATTCAGTGGCTGAACTTAGATGCAAAGGCTAGGAGTTTTACAGGAGCCGGGTAACTAAATTGAATTTAAATGGTTAAAAACATCATAGTCACTAGGTTCACTTATTTTCTGTAAGGATTTTAGCCTATTGCAAAGTAAAAAGCGAACTCGAATACGATATATACCTTATTATACAACGATTTGCGTTTTATAAACCGGAGTCTCAGAAGTCCTTATTATTATAGATAATTTTCTATTATCTTCTCTGGAATGATAGGGAATTAAGTGTCAAATTGCTGTCAAAGCAACGTTAATTCAATGCACAATGTTTGTTGTAGATCACTTTTGTATAGAACCAAATTTCAGTCACATCAATACAATACATTGAGTATCAAAATTCCGATAGACTCCAAAAGTAAGATAAAAAATGAAGTTAAATGACAGTGAGAAAGGTACGGGATGAATTGATTTCCAGCGAGTTCAAAAATAATTAGTACCTGATAACTTTTAATTTAATAAATCATACTCACCAAATTATCATTCCTAAATCGGTATGGAGAAATTCCCCATACCTTGATATCAGCATTAAAAACGATATTCAATGCCAGCGCTAATCGTTCTTCCACGCCCTAACGTATTGGAAAGACTTTCGCCGTAGCTCACAACATAAGCCCTATTGGTTAAGTTTTCGACATTCCCCCGAATAATTAAATCATCGGTTAACGCGTAACTCGCATACAGATCCACCAATGTGTATTTAGGCCAGTCAGCCAAATAGGGCTGATTACTTTGTGCTGAATGGTCTTGGAATCCCGGTGTAAAGCGAATAATCATTCCGCCATCAAGTTTCCGATTAAAGGCGCGACCACCTAATGTGAAGGAACCTCTATCACCCGGTAAATTTGCAGCGCTACTAAACACTGCTGCGCCATCACAATTCACATGATCATTTTGTTGAACATCATCTTCTGCGTACCAATTTCCTGGGCGATTTTCTTTAGTAAATGTCTGAACACCCCCTAACCAAGCACGGCGAGCACAAAATTCATTTTTGCCGATCATATGAGTGAACGTTAAATCTGCGTAAGCAAAGCCCGCATCATAATTAACTTGGTACTCAAAGCCCCTAAAACGGGTCGCTACAAGGTTATTGCTGTACGCCGCATTACCAATACTCGGACTCACCATTCCCGGTTTTGTTCGGTTAATCGCGAGATTGATATAGTTATCAACCCGCGTATCAAAATAGGCAACTTTGGCTAATAATCGGTCCTCTTCAAGCACTAAATTTGGATAGTTAACATTGGCTCCAACCTCCCAAGAATTCGATCTTTCAGGTTTTAGATAAGGATTGGGGAATTGAGTGGATGAGCTGTGCGCACTTCCCGACGTTAATGTTTCGGTGATAGCCGGTGGACGCCAAGAGCGCCCATAGCTTGAATACAGTTCCAACCATTCGACATTAGGCCGAATCGCTAACTTGATGTTGGGTGAAAATTCCCCTTGGGCATCATCCACATCCCAGACGCGATTAACTTCAACACTTTTACAATTACGCAGGCTTGATGCTTTACATGGGTTGTCTTTCGTATAAGGAAAGACTCGATAGCGCATACTGGTCTGCCCTTTTAACTGATAATAATCATAACGCAGCCCACCTTCTAGAGTGAGCCAATCATCATGTTCATAGGTTAATGTGGCAAATAGCGAACTTAAGGAACGCTTACCGTCTGGTGTCACCCCATTTGCAGACACTTTGGTGGAATCACTGCTGGCCTTATCCTGAAAAGCTTCTAATCCATAGTGTGCTTTTAAAACATGGTTATAATTAAATTCAATTTCTGAGTGATTTTCTAACTGTAATCCTAGCGTTTTCACACGGGTATTCATTTGATAACCATTGTTAAAAACTTTACTGGTTGAGTAGGTTTGGGTGTCGTCATTGGTATCAACGAAATACACTTTTCCTTTTAATTCAACACTCCATGGGCTTTCGCTATATTGGCTATAATCCAGCGCGTAATTTTTTGTCGTCACATCACTAAACCCACTACTTTTCCAGCCCAATTTATACGGCCATGTTCCTGATAGATTGGTGAGTGTGCCTGCATTTGGTGTCGCAACTTTGGTTTCAAGGTAATTGAGTTGTAGACGCTGCGAGTCACCAAAATTCCAACCTGCTTTTGCCAAATAGGACGTCATTTGATAATTACTGTCCGTAATACGGCTATGCTTTAGGTCATGAACGAGTTGGTCATAATGCCCAGTTTCATTATTGATCCGAATATCGCCAATATCCCCATGCACACCCGGTTTATAGTCACCTAATCGACGTTCACTAGCAGCAAATAAGAGATCCGCCTGCTCATTTCCCAATGCTAACGCGGTACTGCCAATAAAATGGGTATTATTTGTTCCCGTACTCGCATGGATCTTCCCGCCAAATGTTTTATCTTTAGATAAAAAATCGGATACACTAACCGTGTTGAATGTTGCGACGCCACCTAATGTGCCCCCACTCCCCATTCCGCTGCTATTTCCCTTTTGAATCTCAACCCCAGAAAGAAGTTCTGAATCGATATACATGGTGCCATTACGCTGCCCATGACCACTTTTTTGGAAATTTTGGCGCATCCCATCAATATTCATATTGACCCGTCCATAATCTTGGATCCCACGAATATTGACAGACAGTGAGGGATCTTGCTGACTCACGCTAGAATAGACCCCAGTTGTTAACTCCAGCAAATCAGCGATATGTTTTGGAGGTTTATCTTCAATCTGTTTTTTACTGATCACACTGACGGACGATGGAGTGCTATAAACCCAATCACCTTGTTGATGAGGTGCTGCCGTGACCGTAATTTTATCCAATACAATGACCGAATTATCATCAGCTGCTTTATTAATTCGTTGAATCGAGATTCGGTTTCCATCAATTTGATACAGAATAGGATTAGCGCCAATCAATTGGTTCAGCCCTTTTTGAATTGACATATTGCCCTGTATTTTTTGACTGTTCAGTCCATTAATCTCTTGGCTATCAATAAAAATCTCCATATTAGCTTGTTGGGCAAATTGGAGCAGTGCTGAATCAAGAGGTTGAGCAGGAATAGAAAGTGAAGCTGTCTGGCTCAATTTATCTGCGTGCGCATAGTTAGAAAAAGAGATGGCGGGTAGCGCCATTAATGCAAGGTGAATCCCCAGTACTGCTTTTTTATAATCGAACTTTTTATTTGTCATTTCTCATCCTAAAAATGATAATGGTAATGAAAATCATAATCACTTAGATTAAGACGACAAATAACATAAAACCCGTAAATAAATTTTTAATAATTTGTTATCAAAATAACCAAAACATTTAATATCAATAAACTAGAGTGAAAAAAGGTAATTCAGAGACTGATAACCCTTTCGAACTGGTGACAGTTAATAACGCATTTTCGACAGAATCTATCTGGAAAACGCCACTAATCATGGCTTGGGGTGGATTGCCCAATAAAATTATAGGTTTTTCTCTATACCGGCTCAGTTCATGGATAACATGATCAACACTGCTTTGCTGGAAAATAATCAGCCCTTTTCTCCACGAAACTCCATGCTGAATGTTAGCAGGTACCATTGGTGATATATGCTGCTGATAAGATGCCTGATCCCCCGCTATGACCCGCTGAGTCTCCCCAGACAACAAGGTTATTTGTACCTGATGTTCATAGACAGCAACATTGACCTGCTTCTCTTGGGTGTCAATCTCAAATTCCGTTCCCAAGGCTTGAACTGTTCCATTGTTTGCTTTAACCCGAAAAGGTCGTGGCTCTTGAGTTGAAATAGGTGCCGCTGAAAAGTAGGCTCGACCAGAATGTAAATTAACTTGCCGATAACCCTCATTAAATTCGAGCGTTATCGCAGCTCCACTGTCTAAATCAACTTGGCTACCATCGGGTAATATAATGTGTAAAATTTCACCATTTTTAGCCTGATAATCTACAGACTCTTGGCTTAAAAATGACCAAATCGCGAATGAGAACACACTTAAAATTAAGGCTGATGCCATCGCAATCCAACGGGGAGCAAATTTTATATTGCCTGTTTTTCGGCTTGATCCCTTTTGAACGGATAATGCGATCCCAGAGGTTAATCCCCACAGTTGCCGAGCTTTAAAATAGGCGTTCCGATGTTGTTCTGATGTCGTAACCCATTGTTGAAACTCATGCTCCTCTTGGGAGGTTAAGTTTTTTTGAGTCGTTTTGATAACCCAGAAAGCGGCGACTTCCTCAATTTCAGAAGGTTTATTTGAATATTGACTCTCCATTAATCTCTCCATTTATGGATGAGCATAGCTAACGCATTGGCTAAATGTTTTTCAACGGTACTTAACGAAATATTTAACGTTTCTGCCACTTCATTTTGGGTCATTCCATCTTCGCGGTGTAGCCGGAAAATTTCCTGAGTTCGCAGGGGTAATGTCCCTATAATATTTTGTATTTGCTGAATTTGTTGCTCTCGAATTGTCTGAGCTTCAAGGCTTTTCGTTTTAGAGGGCACGGACTCCCATTGCACCTCACTGATGGCGGTGGCTGAGTGTCGTTTCTGCTGACGAAAATAGTCAATCATCAAGTTTTTAGCGGTTCTATAAAGATAGGCATCCACATCCTGAATGGGGGAATGTTTCATTAACTCCGCCATACGCACAAAGCTTTCCTGCATGATATCCATACTTAAATTATAGTCTTTCAGATAACCATTAAGATAACGACATAGTGAGGAAGAGTGACGAGCAAACAGGCATTGTAACTCTGAATCTGACATATCAAGCCATAACACCAATAATGTAAATGAGAATTATTTACATATTATAGTTATTAACATCAAATGGGAACTAGCAACCTGTATTTTTGGTGCAAACATCTGAAAAATCCAAAAGTTTCTTTTTTATTGTTTTTTATCACGGTAAGTGAACTTCAAATGCGGTTTTATGATAGATTAGCGCCAAATTTGTTTTAGATATAACTCTAGAAACATGATTACTGATATAGGAACACTATGCCGAACAGCAGTCTGACAGGTCTTAGGCATGTTGTCGCTCTTGGGGGCGGACATGGGCTGGGTCGTGTGATGTCTTCACTTTCATCTTTAGGCTCCCGTTTAACTGGAATTGTCACCACTACAGATAATGGTGGTTCAACTGGTCGTATTCGCCGCTCAGAAGGGGGAATTGCTTGGGGTGATATGCGTAACTGCCTCAACCAGTTGATCACAGAACCGTCTATTGCCTCTAAAATGTTTGAGTATCGTTTTGCAGGTACCGGGGAGTTATCCGGGCATAACCTAGGCAACCTGATGTTGAAATCATTGGATCACCTCAGTGTACGTCCTTTGGAAGCCATCAACCTCATCCGCAATATGCTCAAAGTTGATGCTCAATTGATCCCAATGTCTGAATCACCTGTAGATTTAATGGCGATTGATGATATGGGGAACGAAGTTTACGGGGAAGTAAATGTAGATGCCTTGAAGGTATTACCCCAAGAACTGCGTTTGTATCCTCCTGTAAAAGCAACAACAGAAGCCCTTGAAGCTATTCACCGCTCAGACTTAATTTTGATCGGACCCGGCAGCTTTTTTACCAGCTTGATGCCTTTATTATTACTCGATGATATTGCCGATGCCTTGAGAGAAAGTCGCGCGCCTATGGTTTATATCGGTAATCTAGGAAAAGAACTCAGCACTTCCGCAGCCAATCTTTCATTAGCAGAAAAATTGGTAATGATGGAAAAGCATATTGGGCGTAAAAAAATTGATGCACTGATTGTTGGGCCCCGCACAGATGTTAGTCAGCTTCGTCTTGAGCGTAAAATCGTGCAGCGCGTTTTGGAAGCGGACGATGTTCCCTATCGCCATGATAGAAAATTACTTCTACAAGCGATCGAAGATACCATCCCACTGCTTTAATAATTTTATTTTGGTCAGTTACAGCCTTCCTGTAACTGACTCCTTAATACCTGCCTCTAAGTCCGATAATGGTGCTTATCCAAACCATACTTTTTCATCCGTAAATAGAGCTTTTTACGTGGCATTTGCAAGTACTCAGAAACATCATTAATCCGCCCTTGGTGGATGTTTAATGCCTCTGTAATAATTTGTCGCTCATAGTTTTCAATTTGCTGATCCAGTGCCGTTGGAGCCACTGGTGCTAGCAGAGGGTTTGCCGTTTCCCCCATAGGCATAATCCCCACCGCATATAGCTCAGCGGCATTGGCTAATTCAGTTACATTCCCCGGCCAATGGCGGCGGCTGAGCTTTTTCAAAAATGAGTCATCCAGTGAAGGTAATGGCTGATTTAAGCGAGTACACGCTAGCTCAAGATAGTGATGAAACAGTGGGGAAATATCGGCCTTACGCTGAGCCAGTGGTAGGCAAGTGACCTGAGTTAACGAGAAATAATAATACAACTCGGCGATAATCTGTTGCTGCTTAGTCAATGCTATCAATGGATGATCCGAAATGCCAATAAGACGAAATCCCCGATGGTCTTGCTGCAAATGTTGAACTAAATAGCGCTGCTGAGACGTCGGTAATAACTCAATATTCTTGATCACCAAAGTACCCGCTCCCACTTCGTGAACCCACGTTTCGACGGGAACTTCCTGCTCATTTAGTAAGGTTTTTATCACCAATGGCGATTGCTGATTTGTACTAATTTGGTGAAGATAACGGGCTAAATAAGTACGCCCACTCCCTAATTCCCCTTGTAAAAAAACCGCAACCAAGGTTTCAGAAAGCCCTTGCAATTGTGTTCTTACCTGCTGGGACCACTCACTTAATCCAACAAAATTAAGCATTAATTGGTTTTTACCCCAGCGGCGCTGTAACACCCGCTGCTTACGGGCTGCCAAGGCTTTTTCAACTTGAGTCAGTAGGTATTCAGGGTTAATTGGTTTTTGTAAAAAATCCCAAGCCCCCATTTTCACGGCTTCCACCGCCATCGGGACATCCCCATGACCGGTAATTAACACCACGGGTAAATGTTTATCCTTTTCTAAGAAAAGCGCCATCAGCTCAATACCTGAACATTCCGGCATACAAACATCACTTAATACGATGCCACACCAATCTCGATGCACTAATTCTTTAGCTATTAATGGGTTATCGCATTCATATACTCGGTATCCTGCTTGAGTCAGCAATAGACAATAAGCTTCTAATACATCTTTATCATCATCAATGAGGAGTATGTCATAACTGTCATCAAGCATTTTGCGGTACCTTTTTAAAATCTAAAATCACACATCCATGACCTGCAAGCGTGGATGCAATACGCAGTTCACCACCAATTTGCTGCATGATAGATTGGCTAATCGAGAGTCCAACCCCCAACCCAATCTCTTTACTTGTTGTGAATGGCTTCATTAGCGTATCAGCCAAATGCAGTGGCCATCCCTTTCCATTATCACTGATTGTTAATTCGAGAATATTACCGTTTTCACTGTGATCAATGGTAATTTCTGCTTCTGTCGGACTTGCATCTAAAGCATTTGCCAACAAATTCACCAACACTTGCTGAATGCCTATTTCATCCCCAAAAACATTAGGTAGCACCTCTGGATAATGCAGCGCAACCTTGCGAGTTTTATGTTGCAGTAGCAATACATCCCATGCACCTTGAATACACTGTCGCAAGCAAATTGGTTGTAATTGCTCATTATTATCCCGTTTACGGGCAAATTGGCGTAAAGAGCGAACAATACCATCCATGCGCTTCACTAATTTTTCGGATTTATTTAATGCGGTTAAGGCCGTGTCACACTCATGCTCTGGTAGCGCTTTTTTCGCCATAAATAAATGCATGGAAAGTGCATTCAGTGGCTGGTTAATTTCGTGCGCTAACGTGGTCATTGTCTGGCCAACAACCGCTAATTTAGCGGTTTGAATCAACTCATTCTGCATAGTGCGTAAATTTTCTTCTATTGCCTTACGATCCGTGATTTCCTGTTCAAGCTGTCTTTTTTGCTGGTTAATCTGGTCAATACTGCGTTGTAGCAGCATCGCAATTCGTCCTAATTCATCACGCCCTTCTACTGGGATTGTCGTGGTAAGATCACCGATACTGATCCTCGCAACCGCTTGGTTTAATGCCGTAAAACGCTTAACTAGCCTTGGGCGAATAAAGAGTACATTCAATAATAATGCCAACAATAAGGCTAAACCTGCGGTAATGATAATCGTCGTCCCACTCCATGACATAATTTTGGCTAGTCGATGGTTTAAAGTCTGTAATTGCAAATGGCTACTGCCCAGCTGTAAATCGAGTTGGGAACGAAAGTCTGCAAGAATTCGGTCTTTTTCTGCCGTCACGACATTTAATTCAGCTTGCGCTGTTTGATAATTTTGCAATACGCCCAACATCTGGCTATCGGATAACCCGATATCTAATAATTCATCGATAGTTTGACGTAACGTCACCGAACTAGGATATAAATTAAATGCTGGCTCATTCGCCTGTAAATTGGATTTCAAATATTGCAGGTAACGAGCATATCCCCCGACATCCACGGGTTCTTCATGAGCTAGCTCCCCTTGAATATCATTTAAACGCCCGGTAAGAGCATTGGTGATTTGCTCTTCTAGACGCGCCAATGTGTAGATCAATTGCAGCTCCCCTTGCACATTACGCAGGCGGCTTTGTAACCCTTTTGCTTGGCGAGGATCTTGTTCAATCTTATCCAACAATGAACCCTGTTGTAGGCTAATATCTTGAGATAATGAGTTCAATTCAGTATTGAAGTCATCATGCAGCCAATTGATGCGCGAAGAGAGCGTATTCACCTTTTCTCTCGCTAAAAATAGAGCGTATAGCGCCCTATCCAGACGATGCAGTAAATCTTGGCTCTGAGTCACAATCAGGGCGATTTGCTGGTGATCTTGCCCTGTTAACTTCTGATTAAATGTCTCGATCTGCGCTAAATGTGCGGTAATTTGGTTGCGTAATTGCAAGCGGGTTGAGGTATTCGGCGCTTTTAAAAACTCATTCAACTCATTCACTAAGGTGTTTAACTGTCCTTCAATCAGAAATGATGCCTGCATCCTTGGGAAATAATCCCCAAGGGCGTAACGAATTTGTTTATTCTGCTCCTGCCATGCGTATAGGCTGACGCAGCTAACAATTAGAGTCATGATGGTTCCGGCAATAAAAGCCCCGCGTAAAATTGCGGTAATGCTAAAACGACCAATTAAATTGATGAGTGCCGTTTTCATTTGATAGCTTCCAATGCATTAATCGCTTTACGCTGCTGTTCTTGGAAAAAACGTTGCCAACGCATATATTCTTCTTCCGCTTTGCGGTTATCTTCAAAGCGTGAATAATATGCAGGGTCTTCACTCTCTTTCGCACTCACCGGCATTGCCGTGAGTAACCTTCGAACCTCAGGTAATTGACGTTTTAATTTTGCTTCCGCCATATAAACCGCCCGCCATGCATCTTTTGACTCTGTGAGGCGGAATGTAATCGCAGCGTCAAACAACTGCTGGACTAAACGTTGGCGCTTCAATACCAATTGGACATCCAACGGCTTTGGTGAATTTAATAGCTGGCTCTGCTGATCTTTGCGCGGGCTATTTTCCACCAGTGGAGTCACTGGGTATTTTCCTGTACTACTCTCTGCAAAAATTTGCTGCCCCTGTTCACTAAGTAAAAAATCAATAAATTGTCGTGCTTTTTCTGGGGCTAAGCTATATCGAGTGATGGCAATAAACGTTGGGGATGTCGCTGAATCAGGAAGATAGTGAAATTCCAATTCAGGATCCGCGAGTAAAATATTGGCATAGTTATCAATGATTGGTGCTGCTCCACCAAGCCCTGCTTTGATTTTATCTGCTACCCCAAAACTACGAGATGAAACCGTCGCTAAATTTCCCGACATACTCAGTAAAATTCGCCAGCCTTCATCCCAGCCGCGCTGCTGTAATAATGACTCAATCATCAAATGATAAGTATCCGAGCGGGATGGGCTGCTGATCAATAGCATTCCTTGATATTGGCTATCCGTAAGGTCATCCCATGTTTTAGGAATAGCTAACTGACTCTGTTCCATCCACTTACGGTTAGCTAAAATACCATAGCCAGAAAATGCCACCGCAGCGACAGAATCGGTCAATATTGTTGGTGTTAACCGCTGAGAATACTCTGGGATCCCTTCCAGCATCCCTAATCGATTATGTTGCTGTAAATGCCGCATCAGCATAGGTGATGACGTCAGCACTAAATCTACATTCTCCAAAGCTTCGGTATCCAGCAATCGTTCTAATGAAGCACTCGTGCGATTAATCGTACGGATAGGTACCGCATCAGGGCGTGCATTCCAACTATTCACTATTGCCAGTGTCGCTTCTGGAGAAAATGTCGTTGCAATCACTAGCTCATCACTTTTAGCCAAACTCGTCATAGCTGAAAGTGAAATAACGAGCGCCATCAGCGGGCGAAATAGCTTTATTGATCTCATTAGAGTGTTCATCCCACAGGTAGATGTGATTAATATCAAAGAAAGCAACAATAGTTAGATTTTGTGTAAAAGTGCATTTGAGGCAAATCTTACCCTTTTCGCTTTTCTGCCAATATGACTGACGTCACCCGCTTTATTCTCATTGTTGCGTGATTAAATCAACCATTAGTTACTCATTTTTTGAAATCCATCCGACCTCTTTTTCAGATGAGTCAATTTGACCCACACCTATATTAAATTGAGTCAATTTTTACTCAAACCATTAATATTGCGATATTTTTTCAACAAGAACATGATGAGCCTGTCAGAAATAAAACGACAAATATATTGGGCAATTTTCTCTTTTTATCTCTATTTTACAGGTGAATCTATGCTGTCATTTCTACAGCCTGCCATGGCAAAAAAACAAGTTCCAACGGAACAAGTCTCCGCAACCTATAAGCGTTACCGTGTTCAAGCACTACTGAGCGTTTTTTTAGGTTATTTGGCTTACTATATTGTGCGTAATAACTTCACACTATCAACGCCATATCTAAAAGAAAACTTAGATTTAAGCACCACTCAAATTGGTTTATTAACCAGCTGTATGCTAATCGCTTATGGTATTAGTAAAGGGATCATGAGTAGCCTTGCAGATAAGGCAAGTCCAAAAGCATTTATGGCCTTTGGTCTAATTTTATGCGCAGTGGTTAACTTTGGGATGGGCTTCAGTAATGCGTTTTGGCTGTTCGTTGGTTTTGTCGTACTAAACGGTCTGTTCCAAGGTATGGGAGTTGGTCCTTCATTTATTACGATTGCGAACTGGTTCCCACGCCGTGAACGTGGTCGTATCGGCGCATTCTGGAATATATCTCATAACGTGGGCGGCGGTATTGTTGCACCTATCGTTGGGGCGGCATTTGCTGTTCTGGGAACAGAACATTGGCAAAGTGCGAGCTATATGGTTCCTGCTTGTGTTGCGATTTTATTCGCTGGAGTTGTGTTAGTTCTTGGTAAAGGTTCTCCAAAACAAGAAGGTTTGCCTGCACTGGATCAAATGATGCCGGAAGAAAAGGTAATTTTGACTTCAGCTCAGAAAGAACAATCTCCAGAAAATATGACCGCATTCCAAATTTTCTGTACTTATGTACTGAAAAACAAAAATGCTTGGTATATCTCATTTGTTGACGTGTTCGTTTATATGGTGCGCTTTGGTGTTATCAGTTGGCTGCCTATCTATTTATTAACAGAGAAAAACTTCTCTAAAGATCAGATGAGTGTCGCGTTTCTGTTCTTCGAATGGGCAGCAATCCCATCAACGCTATTAGCGGGCTGGTTGACTGATAAATTATTTAAAGGTCGTAGAATGCCATTAGCGATCGTTTGTATGACGCTGATTTTCTTCTGTCTGATCGGTTACTGGCAGAGCCAGTCTCTGGCGATGGTGACCTTCTTCGCCGCTGTTGTCGGTTGTTTAATTTATGTTCCTCAATTCCTAGCATCAGTACAAACCATGGAAATCGTTCCTAGTTTTGCGGTAGGTTCGGCGGTAGGTCTACGTGGATTTATGAGCTATATCCTTGGAGCAACGTTAGGAACAAGTTTGTTTGGCTTCGTTGTTGACCGTATGGGCTGGCATGCAGGTTTCTATCTACTGCTTGGTGGGATTGTTTGCTGCATTATCTTCTGTGTACTGTCTCACTTCGGTGCATTAGAGTTAGAGCGCAATCGCCAAACTGTATTAGCACAAGGTAAGCTAGCTAACGCTTAATTCTGATAAGGTAGTTATCAATTTAATACCTTAGATTACGAAAAGGCTGGGTTTAGTATTTTCGCTAAACTCAGCCTTTTTCATTGTGATGTTGATACGTCATTCCAATTCCACTATTTGTATAAGGGGAAAGACAATGAGTTCGATAACTAGCAAAGTGCTTGAATTTCAGCAAGTGATAACCCTGTTATTTGGCTGATAACATCAATGCTTAAACCTAATTTCAAACTCGTTACCACTTGTTTTTGTAGGTTTAACCTCATTTGTTTCCTTGCAATAATCCGTTCTTCTTCTCTACCTTTTTCTATGCCTTCATTTCTTAAACGCTGCGCAATATTCATTACAATCTCCTGATGTTCACCAGTTTGGTTAACCAACGTTTTTACTATATGAGTATAAGTTGGGGTGTCCATAACGCTAAAGAGGTAATTTATAACTAAAATGACATCATCTTGATGATTTTGATTGTTATTGAATACCTGAGTTAAACGTTCCGATAAAGCTAAAAGGTTATCCCGTTGTGATGAATGTTTTAAAACCAACTCCATCGCCGCAATTTTACGATGATTCACAATCTCATCGTCATTAACGACAGTGATATCCACCAAGGGCAGTGGATTACAATACAAGTCATAGGCTAAATCTGACCATTGGAAACAATCGGTCCAAGACTGAGAATATGGATACGGTGATTGCTTTCCATGATAAAACAGAATAGGCACCACCAGTGGTAACGTCTTATTACCCTGCTGTAAATGCTGATTCATCGCGGAAAATGCATAATGCATTAAACGCCAACCCATTAACTTATCTGGGGTAGATTGGTGTTCAACTAGCAAGTACAAATAGCCTTCCCCTCGCTCAGTTTCAACCGAATAGAGCATATCCGATAAACGCGAACGTAGGGTTTTGTCCACAAACGAAGCACTGGTCAATGATAAGGTATCAAAATAACATAGCCGTTTAATACGACTAGGAAGATAAATATCAAAAAAGTCCCGAGCATTATCCAGCTTGGTCATAAAACCTTTAAATGCTGAATCATGAGGTGTAGAACTGAGATTATTTGCCATATCCTATGTCATCCAAAGCTACCGATGAGCAAGATACTAACCAATATATTTATGGGACTGTGAAAAAGTTAATCCTAATTCACGACAACACCTTGACAATATAACCGATTGTTATAAATAGAATTATTAACTTATCCTATTAATTAAAAAGCCCTTCAATACGCAGTTAAACTGCTAAAGGGCAATTTGGTATATTGATATTTTTTTATGAGCTATCGTATATTACGAATTCGCAATAAATTGATTACGTAGCGTTTGTAATTCATCACGAACTCGAGCCGCGGCTTCGAATTCAAGATCTTGAGCATGCTTGTACATTTGAGCTTCAAGTTGTGAAATACGCTGTTCCAACTCTTTGGTCGACATTGACTGAATATTAAGCGCCAGATCCTCTTTGTTACTCCCTTTGCCGCGCCCTTTACCTTTGCCCCCGACTTTATGACCGATTTGCAGAATATCGCCGACTTTCTTCTTCAGCCCTTGAGGGGTAATACCATGGGCTTCGTTATACTCAATCTGTTTTGCACGGCGGCGCTCTGTTTCCGCAATCGCTTTTGCCATTGAATTGGTAATTCTATCTCCATAGAGAATGGCTTTACCATTCAAGTTACGTGCAGCACGACCAATGGTTTGGATTAATGAACGTTCGGAACGTAAGAACCCTTCTTTATCGGCATCGAGGATCGCAACTAGAGAAACCTCTGGCATATCCAGACCTTCCCTCAGCAAGTTAATTCCCACCAGCACATCGAACTCACCCAAGCGTAAATCACGGATGATCTCCACACGTTCGACGGTATCAATGTCAGAGTGAAGATAACGAACACGTTCTCCATGCTCTTCGAGATATTCCGTTAAATCTTCGGCCATACGTTTAGTCAATGTGGTCACTAAAACACGTTCCTGTTTTTCCACACGAAGACGAATCTCAGACAGTAAATCATCAACTTGTGTTGTTACTGGACGAACTTCAATGATTGGATCAAGTAACCCTGTTGGCCTGACGACTTGCTCAATGACCTCATGACCGGATTTCTCTAATTCATAATTACCCGGTGTCGCTGAGACATAAATAGTTTGTGGCGCAGCAGCTTCGAACTCTTCAAAACGCATTGGGCGGTTATCTAACGCAGAAGGCAAACGGAAACCATATTCAACTAATGTCTCTTTACGAGAGCGATCGCCTTTATACATTGCACCAATTTGTGGGATGGTAACGTGGGATTCATCAACCACTAACAAGCCATCTGCGGGTAAATAATCAAATAACGTTGGTGGTGGCTCGCCCGGTGCTCTGCCCGATAGATAACGAGAGTAGTTTTCAATTCCAGAGCAGTACCCCAATTCATTCATCATTTCTAAATCAAATTGGGTTCGTTGAGCGACGCGCTGCTCTTCAATAAGCTTATTATTTTCCAGCAGTACCCGACGTCTATCCGCTAACTCAATTTTTATCTGCTCCATAGCCTCGAGAATGCGTTCTCGCGGAGTGACATAGTGAGTTTTGGGGTACACCGTAAAGCGAGGAATTCGATGTTGAATAGCGCCAGTGAGGGGATCAAAAAGTGATAAACGCTCAACTTCATCATCAAATAATTCCACTCTCAGCGCATATTCGTCAGATTCAGCGGGGAAAATATCAATGACCTCACCACGCACGCGAAATGTACCGCGAGTAAACGCTTGGTCATTACGAGTATATTGTAGATCGGCAAGGCGGCGCAAAATCGAACGCTGGTCGATAATCATCCCGTCCGTAAGATGCAGCATCATCTTCAAGTAACTGTCAGGGTCACCTAACCCGTAAATAGCTGACACAGAAGCTACTACAATCACATCTCGGCGTTCCAATAGTGCTTTAGTAGCAGACAGACGCATTTGCTCGATATGTTCGTTTATCGAGGCATCCTTTTCAATAAAAGTATCTGAGCTTGGCACATACGCTTCAGGTTGATAGTAATCATAGTAAGAGACAAAATATTCAACCGCGTTGTCAGGGAAGAAACCTTTCATCTCACTGTATAACTGCGCCGCCAATGTTTTGTTATGCGCCATCAGCATGGTTGGGCGGTTTTCTTGTGCTATCACGTTGGCAATGGTGAATGTTTTCCCAGACCCCGTTACCCCTAATAACGTTTGATGAGCAAGTCCATCTTCCAGCCCTTCTATTAGTTTACGAATTGCCTCGGGTTGATCTCCCCCAGGCTGGAAATCAGAATACAGTTTAAAATCCTTGCTCATAATCACCCCTCATCAATAATCTCCTACCTATGATACTGGATAAAAAACCAGCTTCAAGTGCTGATGATAAATTTCCTTTTTCTTAGGTTGAAATCTATTTACGAAAATGTTATCCCCAAATAAAGCTTGACCTTTTTGAAACTAGATATTTTATGCTTTTGCCTTTTTTACCTTTAATGCAAATATAAATGGAACGCTTGATTTTATTTAACTATTTGTATTTAAATAATATTATTCAAAAGTCCAGAATCACATCAAATAAAGGCAAACCCGCTTGTCGCCTAGCATCAGGATAGTTTTAGAATGCTAATTCACAAGGTTATCCACAGAAATAGTGGATAACTCTGTAAGTCCTTTACCCCCATGCTTTCGCGATGAGTGCAATATTTGTTAACAAGGGGCTAAATTTCAAAAATATGACGAAATGATGAAAATGTTTTTACGCTCAATTTTAGACAAAATAGGAATTTTGTGTTTATTTACGGAAACTACGTAGTATTTTCAGAGTGAAACTTGACAAAAAAAGGATCTAATACGTTAAAAAAGATCGCATGAAAAAAGAATCGAGAACCCCCTCTCTATACCCCATGATATAGAGAGTTTTAGCTCATTTTATAGTGCGGAAATGTCTAGATATTTTCCAATATCATTGAAGGAATGATTTTCGATATGCGGAATGATCCCCAAGCAGGGTGCTTCGATCATTCGTTTTAGTGCCGTGAGATATTCTTGCTGATAAATTCCTGCGGGCTCGACCTCATTGGCAATCCATCCCACTAAAGATAAACCTGCGGCCATCACGGCTTGAGCCGTCAATACTGCATGATTAATACAACCCAGCTTAGCCCCAACAACTAAAATGACGGGAAGTTGATGCTCAACCACCCAGTCGGCATACATTTGCTCTGAAGATAATGGCGTATACCAGCCACCAGCGCCTTCTACTAATACCCAATCCGCTTGCTGTTGCAGATTTCTTAACCCGTCGCTCATCACTGAAAATTGGATGGGCTGATTCATTTTCTCGCTCACAATATGGGGTGATGTCGGCGCTTCAAAGATAATCGGATTGATCTGCTCATACGGCACACTGACGCGACTATTCACCTGTAATTGTAATGCATCACTATTACGTAAACCTTGGGGCGTCATTTCACTCCCTGATGCCACTGGTTTATAGCCCACAGTATTAAAACCGTGTAAATTTGCGGCTTGTAATAATGCACAGCTCGACATGGTTTTGCCGATTTCAGTATCGGTTCCCGTTACAAAATAGGTCTTAGTCACGATAAATAATTCCAAACACTGTTTGATAAGTTAATGGCAGCCCTTGGTCGGTATCAGGATAAACCGATATCAATTGCTGCAACCTCTGACGAGTCATCAGCCCCGATTGGCGTCCCGCTGTTAAATGTGTGGCACCAATCCCTTTAACCGAGTTGAGAAGCTCAATCAAATTAGAAAAATAGAGCGTATCCGCTTGTTGAAAAAGCTGATGGCGCCACGGTAAGCAGCTTTTGGTAATCTGCGGGTAGGCTAAAAAACGATTAACATGGGGTGTATCATCCAGCACTTTCCATGCTTGGGATAATTCCCCCAACGAATTTTCCGCCAATGTCGTGAATCCAATCATGCCACCCGGTTTGGTTACCCGATAGAGCTCCCCCAATGCATGTTGAAGGTCATCGCACCACTGAATGGCTAAATTAGAAAATACACCGTCAAAAGAGGCATTGTCGAAAGGAAGTGCATCCATGTCTGCACACACATAATCGTTGGCAGACTGCTTGCTTTTGGCCACATTAAGCATGCCCACAGAAAGATCGAGTGCTGTCACCTGATCCCCACGTTGCTGCATAATTTGGCTAAAAAAACCAGTTCCACATCCCGCATCTAAAATATGATGGCATGTCGATAAACTCGCTGGATTGGCATACTGATCTAATAGCCGTAGTAATTGTGATCCTGTGTTTTGCTGGTAATTAGCCAAAGAGTCATAGCGAGCCGCAGCACGCCCAAAAGCCGACGCTATTTTCTGTTTTTGTCGATTTTTTTGTTTTTGACGACAATGAATATCTTGAGCGCTGCCCTCATGAAACAAACTTAAACTCATGGAGAGCCTCCAATAATTTATCAACATCCTCTTGATGATGGGCTGCGCTCAACGTAATCCGTAATCTCGCGCTATCAGGGGGCACTGTCGGCGGGCGTATTGCTTGAACCCAAATCCCTTTATTCCGCAGAAATTTTGATAGTTGTAGGCTTTTTGCATTATCTCCCACAATCAATGGCTGGATAGCCGTCATGGAGTCCACCAACTGCATATCGGGTAAATCTATATTATTCCTAAAATGGTGAATATTACTCTGAAGCTGTGCTCTTGCCGCATCGGCTTGCTGAATTTGTTGTACGGCAGCGGATAACGCGACAGCCTGTGCAGGTGGCATTGATGTGCTATAAATGAGGTGACGCGCCGCTTGAATCAAGAAATCTGCCGTGGACTCATCACATAATACCGCCGCACCACTAGCCCCGAATGCCTTGCCAAACGTCACCACTAAAATATCAGGCTTGATACCATATTCATCACAGCTACCCCGCCCTTGCCGTCCTCTCACGCCAATTCCATGGGCATCATCCACCATCAGCCAAGCACCATAAGAATGAGCAACTGTATTCAGCTCATCCAGAGGTGCACTGTCCCCATCCATGCTGAACACCCCTTCGGTGATCACCAAGGTTTTAGAGGAGAATGGCTTACTGATCAGTTTTTCCAAAGATGACACACTATTATGGCTAAATCGACGTAACTGCGCTTGAGAATGCATCGCCCCTTCAAGGAGTGATGCATGGCTTAATTTATCCGCCAATATGCGATCTTCGCGGGTCATTAACGCACTGATCAGTGCATGGTTTGCTGCAAATCCCGAGATAAATAATAGCGCTTTAGGGTAACCAAGCCACTCGGCGAGCTGCTGCTCAAGATCTTTGTGAGCGTTGGTATAGCCTGTAATATGTCCCGAACCACCACTCCCGACACCATACTCTTGCGCGCCTTGTTGCCAAGCGGCAATCACCTTTGAATTCTGGCTAAGACCTAAATAATCATTTGAAGAGAAATTAAGGTAATTTTCACCTTCAAAAGTGAGTTCTCTGCCATTACTTTTCTCAATACAGCGACGTTCTCGCCATGCAGAAGCTTGCTTACGCTTCTCCAATTGAGTTTCAATAAAGGATTGCCAGCTCATTAGACTGCCGCATTATAAAACTGTGAGTTATCCGCGGTGAGTACCGCTTCTGCCAGATTTGCGGCTTGCAAATTATCCCCTTCATCAGTTTCAATACGCTCAGGGTTAATATTTAATTTTCGGAACAAGGCAATATCTTTGTTTTCATCTGGATTTGGTGTGGTAAGCAGCTTACAACCATAGAATACCGAGTTAGCACCCGCCATAAAACATAGCGCTTGAGTTTGCTCATTCATGTGCTCACGGCCCGCAGATAAACGCACATAGGAGGTAGGCATCATGATGCGTGCAACTGCAATAGTGCGAATAAAATCAAATGGATCAACATCTTCGTTGTCCGCCATTGGCGTTCCTTCTACTTTCATCAGCATATTAATAGGCACGCTTTCTGGTGGTTTAGGTAAATTCGCCAGCTGGACGAGCAATGCCGCACGGTCACTGACTTTCTCACCCAATCCTAAAATTCCTCCGGAACAAACTTTGATCCCCGCACTACGCACATTATTCAACGTATCTAAACGATCTTGATAAGTGCGTGTCGTAATAATATTTCCATAATATTCAGGGGAGGTATCAAGGTTATGGTTATAGTAATCCAGCCCAGCCTCCGCTAAACGACTTGCCTGAGAATCATCAATCATTCCGAGGGTCATGCAAGTTTCCATTCCGAGGGCTTTGACCTCTTTCACCATCATTTCAAGGTAAGGCATATCGCGCTCTTTCGGGTTACGCCATGCGGCTCCCATACAAAAGCGAGTTGAGCCTGCATGCTTAGCTTTTTTCGCTGATTCAAGAACTTGCTGAACTTCCATCAGGCGCTCAGTTTCTAGTCCAGTTTTATAGCGCGCACTTTGGGCGCAATATTTACAATCTTCGGGGCATGCACCAGTTTTAATCGACAGCAATGTGCTCACTTGAACTTGTTGCGGATCAAAATGCTGGCGATGTACTTGCTGCGCTTGAAATAATAGTTCAAAAAAAGGCATTGAAAACAGTTCATTAGCTTGTTTTATTGTCCACTGTTTTAATTGGCTCACGGAAATACTCCAGTTGAAAAAGTTGTTGCCAGTTTAAATATTGAGATTATCATGTCAACTAAATTGATCTAAAAAAGTTGACGAGTGATTTATATGGACAGTTCCGACATTGCTTTTGATGCCAAGCATATTTGGCATCCTTACACCTCGATGAGCCACCCTATCCCCGCCTATCCTATCGTTGCCGCCGAAGGCGTAGAGCTAATCATGGCAGATGGAAAAAGGCTAGTTGATGGAATGTCTTCTTGGTGGGCAACTCTCCATGGCTATAACCATCCAGTACTTAACCAAGCAGTAACGGAACAACTGGGAAAAATGTCCCATGTGATGTTTGGTGGTATCACCCATCCACCCGCAATCGCACTCTGCAAACAATTGGTAGCCATCACACCAGAACCCCTTGAGTGTGTATTTTTAGCTGATTCAGGTTCCGTTGCTGTCGAAGTTGCTCTCAAGATGGCTCTGCAATATTGGCAAGCTCGTGGAGAGAAACGTCAGCGTATTTTGACGCTACGTCACGGGTATCACGGAGATACTTTTGGGGCGATGGCGGTTTGTGATCCTGATAACTCCATGCACGGGCTGTATAAAGGCTATTTACCACCGCATATTTTTGTGGATGCCCCTCAATGTGGTTTTCATGATGAATGGGATGACGCCGATTTATTACCACTGAAGCAACAACTGGCAGAGGATCATCAAGATGTTGCAGCGATCATCCTTGAACCGATCGTTCAAGGTGCAGGTGGAATGCGTTTTTACCACCCTAACTATTTAAAAGGTGTACGCGAGTTATGTGACCAATATGGTCTGCTTCTCATAGCCGATGAAATTGCCACCGGTTTTGGGCGTACGGGGAAATTATTTGCCTGTCATCATGCTAATATTTCACCTGATATTATGTGCTTAGGAAAAGGTTTAACAGGAGGGTACATGACGCTCTCTGCAACCATCACCACCCGCCATGTGGCTGAAACCATCAGTAACGGAGACGCGGGTTGCTTTATGCACGGTCCTACCTTTATGGGAAACCCTCTGGCGTGTGCGGTAGCAAATGCCAGTCTGAAGTTACTCCTAGAAAGCCCATGGCAAAAAACTGTCGCAAATATCGAACAACAATTAATCACAGAGTTATTACCGTTAGTTCGCTATGACAGCGTTCAGGATGTCCGAGTTCTCGGAACCATTGGTGTGATAGAAATGAAGCAGCCAGTTAACACGGCTGAATTACAGAAGATTTTTGTTGCAGAAGGTGTTTGGGTTCGCCCATTTGGTAAACTGATTTATGTGATGCCGCCGTATATCATTACACCGGAGCAACTCACAAAAATCACCCAAGCCATGGAAAAAGTTCTCACCGCGTAATGGAAAATGTCGCTGAGTTATCCTTTCAGCGACACAGTTATACATCTATCTAAACGTCACCCACATACAACCAGCCGATACTTTATAGCGAGCTAATAGGGTTAATTTCCCTGTAATCGGATCAATCTCAGAGACCGAAATATGATCGGATTTTTGTCCGCTAGAAATCAAAAAACGCCCCGTTCCATCAATATTAAAGCCGCGTGGTTGAGTTTCTGTTGGATAACGCCCAACTAAGCTCAGTTCACGACCGTTATCAGAGACTTGATAGTGGCTCAAATAACTTTCGGAACGTTCACTGGCATACAAATGGTGACCATCCGGCGTGATATGAATATCTGCAGCCCAACGCTGGCTCTGGTTACCCGCAGGGTATAACGCAACATTCTGCATTTCGCGATAGCGGGTAAATTTATGATATACATTAATGGTGGAATCCAACTCATTAAGGCAATAAATCACATTTTCGGTAGGATGTAATGCGAGATGGCGAGGTCCCGCTTTTGCCGCCGTGGTGATTTGCTCTGCGGTGGCTTCGGTTAAATAACCGTTATCCGCTAAATCGAACAGGCGAATATGATCTTCACCGAGGCAAGGTATCCAAAGTTGCTGATTTTGTGCATCCATATGCGAAGAATGAGGATGACGTAGACCTTCAACCACTTGGATCGGCGCTCCCGCAACACCATCATTACCAATAGGTAAAACAGCTAAATTATGCTGATGATACGAGGGTACGAACAGGAATTTACCACTATTATCTAACGATAGATGCACGGGTTTTCCCGGCACGCTAGTTTGTGCTTTAAAACGCAATGTCCCTTGAGCTTCAATTTCATAGGTCACAACGCTCAAGTGAGGTCCCACACCAATATACAGATATTTTTTATCATGGCTGACCACCATCGGCTGTACTTGTCCCGGTGTATTCACGGTTTGTAGCAGAGAAAGTTCACCGACTTGGTTCATTGCCCATACGTGAATTTGTTGGCTTTCTGGGCTGGCAACATAAACAACCTGATCCATCCTGACTCCTTGAGTGATGATAAATTCGAGCGCAATTAGCGAATTAATGATTCTACCTAGAATAATAGAAAATGCCCCTAAAATCCTGCCTCGCACAGTTTGATGTATAAACACTAATCAACTTCAGTTATCATAAGGCTCTAAAATGAATCCGAAAAAATCATATGGAGTCGTTTATGTCATACCGCGTTATTGCCCTCGATCTCGATGGAACATTACTCGATCACCAGAAAAGAATTTTGCCTGAATCTTTAGAAGTCCTGAATGAAGCCCGTCGCCAAGGCGTCAAAGTCATTATTGTGACTGGTCGCCACCATGTGGCTATCCATCCGTTCTATCAGGAATTGGATTTAGATACCCCAGCGATTTGCTGTAACGGGACTTACCTGTATGACTATTTAGGTAAAAAAGTCCTGAAATCCAACCCAATGACCGTCGATTCCGCTGCTTTGCTGATTGATAAACTGCGTGGCTCTGATATTCAACACTTAATGTATGTTGATAATGCGATGCTGTATCACACGAAAACTGAAGGTGTGACGCGCACATTAAATTGGGCGCAATCTTTACCTCAACATCAACGTCCAAACTTCGAATTTATCGAAGATTTCGCCCATGCGCTCAACCAATATGAGTACATTTGGAAATTTGCCGTCACCTCGCCAGACCATCAACGTCTGCACGATATTGTTCGTGAAATTGAGTCAGAATTAGACTTAGATTGCGAATGGTCGTGGGAAGATCAGGTAGATGTAGGCCGCAAAGGTAATAGCAAAGGCCAGCGCCTGAAAGAATGGGTCGAAGCCCAAGGTATGAGCATGAATGATGTAGTTGCTTTCGGCGATAATTTCAATGATTTAAGTATGTTAACCACCGCAGGACTAGGCGTTGCTATGGGTAACGCTGTTGATGAAATCAAGCAGCAAGCGAAGCTTGTCACTCGCATTAATACCGAGCCGGGTATTGCCGAAGTGATCCGTAAATACGTTTTGTAAAACGACTCAATGTAAGGCTCTAAGTCATTGGTGTTGTGACTAGGCCGCAAATGAAGCTATCCCTAGGAGCATACACAAGTATGTGACTAGGGTGAGTTAATGAAGTCAACAACGCTGCGGTGTGAAGAACAACGAGCCTTTAGAATGTTTTAGAAAGAGATGCCGACTTAACCTGCGCAAACACCTTCCGCCCCTTGCGGATCGAAAGTTCATCCCTCGCCCAACGGGTGATCCTCGCCCACAAATAATGCTCATCACCAAGATCTAACTTCACATCCACTTGCTCACCATCCTCAACCCATTCCACCACTTCGGCGGAAATAATATTTCGAATACTGCTTACTAGGGGTTTTTCGAGCACTAACGACACATCTGAAGCATCGATTCTCAGACGTAATTCACTGCTTTTATCCACATCGACACGGGGGATCCACAGTTTTTGTCCACCAACCAAAACCGCGGTCATTTGATAGTCTGGATGCTGACTGTGTACCTCTACATTAAGAACGCTACTGAGCGTTTCTTGTTGTAACCAAGGTCGTAACGCACTACTTGCCCACACTTCTTCGAGAGGCCCAAACGCTTTAACTTTACCTTGCGCCATCACGATGACTTTATCCGCTAAACGTAAGATTTCGTCCAAACTGTGGCTCACATACAGGATTGGGATCTTCACATCTTTTGATAGCTTTTCTAAGTACGGTAATAATTCACGTTTGCGAGGGAGGTCGAGGGAAGCTAATGGCTCATCCATTAGCAAAATTTCAGGTGCGGTGAGTAACGCACGACCAATCGCCACCCGCTGTTTTTCACCACCAGACAGCGTAATCGGGAATCGGTTAAGTAATTTTTCGATACCCAGCAATTCAACAATATCATCGAATCTTTCTTTCATTTCCGGCGCCATACCGTAGCGCAAGTTGCTTTTCACTCGATAATGGGGAAATAACCGTGCATCTTGGAAAACATAGCCAATATGGCGCTTCTCAGGTGGCAGGCAAATTCCTTTTTCAATATCCACCAGTGTGCGCCCATTCAGGACAATCCGGCCTTTATTGGGTTTAGTGAGCCCACCAATCACGTTGATTAATGAAGTTTTTCCAGCTCCCGACAAACCAAATACGGCGGTAATACTTTCTGTGGGTAATTGAGTATTAACTTCTAGCTGTAAGTCGCCCAATTTTTGAGAAAAATTCAGTTCTAACATATTAGGCTACCCCTAAGCGCTTCTTGCCCCAACGGGTCAGCCACTCTGAAATCAACAACGAAATTAACGCTAAAACAATTGCAATAATACACAGACGCGCTGCATCAGTTTCAGCTCCCGGCGTCTCAATCAATGTATACATGGCGAGTGGAATTGTTTGGGTTTCCCCTGGAATGTTGGAAACGAACGTGATTGTCGCACCAAATTCCCCAAGAGATCGTGCAAATGCCAGTACAGTACCGACAATTATACCCGGTAAGGATAATGGGATAGTAATCGTGAAAAAGACGCGTAAAGGCGTCGCTCCAAGTGTACGGGCTGCTTGCTCTAATTTTCTATCCACCGCTTCAAGCGCCAAGCGAATGGCTCGGACCATTAGCGGAAAAGCGACTACCGCAGATGCTAATGCAGCACCGCGCCAACTAAATGTAAAGCTGAAGCCAAACCAGTCATACAGCCATTCGCCAATAAATCCACGTTTTCCCATGCTGATCAACAGTAAATAACCCACAACCACTGGCGGTAGCACCAGTGGCAAGTGGATAATACTATCGAGCAATGTTTTGCCGGGAAAATGGCAACGAACTAATATCCAAGCGACCAAGATCCCCAGCGGTAAACTGAAAACCACAGCCACACTAGAGACCTTTAAACTTAGGTAAATCGCTTCCCATTCATAAGCACTTAACATCTGCAACGATATATTCTCTTCGCTATTTGGTAGTAAAACCGTAACGTTTGAACACTTCTGAAGCCACTGGGGTTTTCAGGTATTCATAATAATCACGGGTCGCTTTATTATCCTGATCTTTAACAATTCCCATTGGATATTCAACAGGTTTATGGGTATCTGCTGGGAAAATACCCACGACTTTGACTTTTTGGCTCGCAACCGCATCAGAGCCGTAAACAATACCTAAAGGTGCTTCTTGGCGTTCAACCAGCGCCATACCACTACGAACATTATTAGTACGAGCCAATAATGGGTTAACTGTTTCCCATGCACCGAGATAAGTTAAAGCCTCTTTAGCATAAATACCAACAGGGACATGGTCTGGATCACCGACAGCTAACCGTCCGCCATCTAGCAATTTTTTCCAATCAGTTTGTTTATTGATTTCGATTTTATCAATTTTAGAATCTTTTGGCGCGATCAAAACCAGTTCATTACCCAGTAAGGTATAACGCGTATCGTTCACCATCAAATTTTTATCAATCGCAAAATCCATCCACTGTTGGTCAGCAGAAATAAACATATTCGCTGGTGCACCTTGCTCAATTTGGCGCGCTAACGTTGAGGATGATGCATATGAAGCAACCACTTCAACATTGGTCTCTTTTTTATATTGTGCTGAAATTTCATTCAGTGCATTGGTCAACGAAGCTGCCGCAAATACCGTAATTTTCTCAGCCGCAAAACTGTTACCCACCATTGAAAGCGTTAATGTGGCGCCAGCGACCAGTGATATCAAACCTTTTTTCATTTTAATCCACCCTTGTATTAATTAACCCGCTATATATATCAAGATATAGCGTTAACTTAAAGTTAAACAATGCATAAAGGTGTGCTAGCTCAACAAATGGAAGATTTACAAGCGCTCAATAATAATATCGACAGGAGGATAGACAACGTTAATGTTTTCGTCGCCTATCCCATAGAGATGCAGAAAGAAAAACTACTGGACAATAGATTGGCATTTCTGGTCATTAATCTCGATAGTAGACTCGAGTGAATTACCATTGTAATACTCTAAAACAACGGCTTTAGGTTTACTCAAACCTAAACCATTTTCAAATATATCGCATATCTTATTAAGCTGCTTTTCCTTGATTTCACTATTCAATTTTCGATGAAAATCGGCTTTTGGCATGTCATCTGCTCGATATGAAATATGAATAATTCCCTCTGCTTTTTGAGCACCTATCAACGTTAACCAATCATTAAGTTTGATTGGCGCTCGCTGATTTAGGTTATTCACAAAATCATCCGATGTCTTTTGTGAGCCATTTTTCAACTCACACAATTTTTGCCAAAAAATAGCATTGAAATTATTTTCGGCTGCAATTTCCCAGCGACTACTTACGTCTGGATATGGAATAGTAGGCTTACCCGTTGCATATTTATTGGCGAAAAATCCTATTGGTCGCTCAGTATATTTATTAGTTTTTCGACAGTCATAGATATGTGTCGCTTTTATCGAATTAAATTTAATTCCTTTTAAATCATTCTCTTCTTTTAATGACGTCACCACATTAATTTGAATTAAATCAGTGTTACCTTGGTAATAATCGGTTTCTGGCTTAGCCATATACATGGTTGCCGATTTAGTTTCCATCCATTTTATATATCCAGCAGGTAACTCTGAAGATTTTAGCGTATTTTTCTCTTGAAGCTTTTGGGAACTTTGACAGCCCATCACAGAAATACAGATGGAAGATAATATTATCAATTTAAGTTTCATTTGATGATTCCTACTTCACGTAAATCTTGAGGTTCTAAATTCCCTTGTATAGAACAAAATAGCGTGACCGTTTTATCACTACTCTCTTCGATGATAAATAATTTTTCTGCCGATTCTTCGTCAGGTGCAATATCCCCTACTGGAGAACTATTTTTCAGCCATTTATCAGATAGAGAATTACGATATACAGGGTTATATACATACGAATTATCTGCAATTTTTACTAATTTTATTTCTTTAGATAATATGCGAGCAACCTCATCTAGTGGTTGGCTAGACTCAAAACCCCAATAATAATATTCACCTGTTGGTGCATTTGGAACAACGTCTTTATATTTATTAAAATCTGAATACTTCACTACCAATTTATCGAGTTTTAATGAACCTTCATTAACACTTATTGGTTTTATAAAATCTTCACCATCTATAATTTTTTGTTGATAAAACTCATTAATTATAGGTTTTATTTGATTATTTTGACTGGCATCTTTAAAAAACTCAGCATTACAATTTGATAATGATTTTATCAGCGTTGATGCCGTGGCTGTATTACTAAAAGACATTATTAACAATTGAAATACGATTAAAATACGAAATATCATCATAAACCATCCTTTGAATAACATTTGGTGTTTAAATATTTATAAAAATAATAATATCAAAATTATAACACTAAGAATTTAGAATGGTCATGGTGATTGTTCAGCAAATAGAGTTAATTAAGACAATTCAATAGAAATAACGTTATTTACTGTTGAGTGATGAAAGATAGTAAAAAATCACAAAACTAACTATTTCACCGAGTAAAAATGACTTGCCCCCCAACTATCGAGTAGCCAGAGGGCAATAATTAGCGAGAAAACTAAATGGTCTACAGGTGACTATTTGTTTTCATTGTGATGATGGTGCGGTACGTGAGCTTTAGACAGCAAGTTAAAGAAAGCCCCTAAACCATAGATAAGCCCCATGATCAGCGCCATCACAACTGGAACCATTAAAAGAGCAAAGCCCAAACTTTTTATGAGTTCTAACATTAAAACCTCTTCAGTGATACTGTGCTCACCAGCCTTCTGATACGCTGACGAGGAAAAATCAACTATAACTAAAATAATAACGCACAATAGCATTATATTGCATACTATTTTAGACAAATTATTATACTAGCGACATACTAAACGTGCTTTTTATCTATACCGCCAAAAACCTAGGGGAGAGAGCTATGCAGGCTGAAATTCTACTCACATTAAAATTACAAGGAAGTTTATTTGCCGATCCTCGCCGCATCGCGCTTCTCAAACAGATAAAAGCGACAGGGTCAATTAGCCAAGGCGCTAAGTTAGCAGGTATTAGCTATAAAAGTGCTTGGGATGCGATCAACGAAATGAACCAACTCACCGATGACATTTTAGTTGATAGAGCCACTGGAGGCAAAGGTGGTGGCGGAACGACATTAACTCATTATGGGGAAAGATTAATCCAGCTATATGATTTACTAGGACAAATTCAGCAAAAAGCATTCGATGTCCTCAAAGAAGATAGCCTCCCTCTTGACAGCTTACTCGCTGCTATCTCACGATTTTCACTACAAACGAGTGCCCGTAATCAGTTTTTCGGTACGCTGATTGCCCGGGATCACAACCAAGTTTTACAACACGTTCAAGTAAAATTAGCCGATCAGAAAACCGTGATTAATGCAGCCCTCACGGAATCCAGTGCTAATCGTCTTAGCTTAATCGAAGGCAAAGAGGTGCTCGCACTAATTAAAGCACCATGGGTAAAACTGACCAAACAACCCAATCAAAGCCACTACGATAATCAACTCGCGGGAACTGTTTCTACCTTAGAACGTGGTTCTGAAAATAGTGAAATTTTAGTCACTTTAGCGGGTGGTGAAACCCTGTGCTCGACCTTAACGAATCAAGAAGTTGATACGTTAAAATTGGCGATTGGCGACTCAATTACAGCGCTATTCAATGCCGAGCAAGTAATTATCGCTACCCTTTGCTAAATTTTTAGTTATTTATTTTATTTACGGCAAATAACCCTGCGGTTTTTTTTAGCTTATCCTAACGCCTACTTATTGACTTTGTCTGCGAACCTGATTATCTGTGGTACAAGACATGGTCAATGATAAGGATGCTAGATGGGCTCAATAATAATACAAAATGGGTGCTTTAAGCTTAGTGATACACACACACTGGATATTCAACAACTTGAAATTCATTCTGGTGATAGCTGGGCATTTATTGGCGCAAATGGAAGCGGCAAATCATCACTAGCACGTGTTTTTTCCGGTGAATTACAGCGACTTTCTGGCATAAACCAAAACAGTTTTAAGTCCCCTGTTCGCCTCTCCTTTGAGCAGCTACAAAAAATAATCGCCGAGGAGTGGCAGCGTAATAATACCGATTTGCTCAGTGACGATGAAGAAGACACTGGATATAGTGCCGCCGAAATCATACAACTCCACCATAAAGACAATGAATATTGTTTAGCGCTGGCTGCTAAATTCGGTATCAGTGATCTGCTTTCTCGTCGCTTCAAATATCTTTCGACAGGGGAAACCCGTAAAGTTTTATTGTGCCAAACATTAATGGGAAATCCGGATTTATTAATTCTCGATGAACCCTTTGATGGGTTGGACGTATACTCTCGCAACAGTTTAAGTGAGCTATTACTTGATTTACATGAGCAAGGGCTCACTTTGGTGCTGGTCTTAAATCGTTTTGATTTAATCCCTGAGTTTGTCACAAATATTGGCATCGTCGCCGACTGTAAACTCACGCTTTCCGGTGATAGAAAGTCAGTACTTGCTGACACTCTAATTAGTCAGCTACAACACAGTGAAAAAATAAAACAGCTGACAATACCCGAACAAGAAGACCCAACTACGGATGAGAGTTTAGATCCTGAGACTCCGCGTATCATCTTAAAAAATGGAATTGTGAGCTACAATGATAAACCCATTTTACATGGGTTGAATTGGCAAGTTGACCCTCATCAACATTGGCAAATTATTGGTGAAAATGGTGCAGGTAAGTCCACATTACTAAGCCTGATTACAGGGGATCACCCTCAAGGTTATAGTAATGACCTCACACTATTTGGATGCCGTCGAGGCAGTGGCGAAACCATTTGGGATATTAAGCGTCATATTGGTTACGTCAGCAACAGTATTCATCAGGAATATCGCGTTGCCACTAGCGTACTCAATGTGATTATCTCAGGCTTCCATGACTCAATCGGGTTATACCAAACCCCATCAGATCGCCAAGTTCAATTAGCCTATGAGTGGTTGGCACTACTTGGCTTCGCTCCTCAAACCGCTCAACAACCTTTTCATAGCCTTTCATGGGGTCAACAACGGTTAATATTGATTGCCCGAGCATTAGTTAAACACCCTGCCATGTTGATTCTTGATGAACCTCTGCAAGGGCTTGATGGGCTCAACCGCCTGTTAGTACTCCGCTTTATTGATATTATGCTTAGTCGCGGTAATACCCAATTACTGTTTGTTTCTCATCACCAAGAAGATGCTCCTTCCTGTATTACCCATCGATTAAAATTTGTTCCTGATGGTGATAAATACCGTTATGACATCGAAATCGTTGAGCCAGAATAGCCATCCAATGGCTGGTGAGTATTTACTTACTAGCCATTTTCGCATTAATTGATTGAATCTTTGTATTACTTAATCCAACGCATATTATTATTGAATTTTTCTCTTGCTGTATCGATTCACTTGAGGTTAAATCTAGTCCATACCTATGATTTACTAAGCAAGTGAAGCAAGCTGAAAATCGTCCAATAAACTAAATCGTTTCATCCCATCTTAAGTTAAATATTTATTGCTAAGATCTCGATGTTGTTGATTTTTTTAGTTTGGCATTGATAAAACGCAAGTTGTCACTAGCGTTCGGGACGACTATCCCTATAATGTAGGTCAGCAATAATTCATTTCTAATTTGAATGTACTGATAGGAGTTTTAGCTATGGCTGTAACTAAACTGGTTTTAGTAAGACACGGTGAGAGTGAGTGGAACAAAGAAAACCGCTTTACCGGTTGGACTGATGTAGAACTGTCAGAAAAAGGTCGCGAAGAAGCGAAAAATGCAGGCCAACTGCTAAAAGATGAAGGCTTTGTTTTTGATTTCGCTTACACCTCTGTTCTGAAACGTGCTATCCACACCTTATGGAACATTCTTGATCAAGTTGAACAGCAATGGTTGCCAGTAGAAAAAAGCTGGAAACTGAACGAACGTCACTACGGTGCTCTGCAAGGTCTGGACAAATCAGAAACCGCAGCAAAATATGGTGATGAGCAAGTTAAATTATGGCGTCGTGGTTTTGCTATCACGCCTCCAGACCTGACTAAAGATGACGAACGCTATCCTGGTCACGACCCACGTTATGCGAACTTAAAACCGTCTGAGCTACCTGTTACTGAAAGCCTGGCAACAACGATTGACCGTGTTGTTCCTTACTGGGAAGAAGTGATCAAGCCTCGCGTAGCTAGCGGTGAGAAAGTCATTATCGCCGCTCACGGTAACTCACTGCGTGCGTTAGTTAAGTACTTAGATAACATGGGTGAAGAAGAAATTCTGAACCTGAATATCCCTACAGCAGTGCCACTGGTTTATGAGTTTGATGAAAACATGAAACCAATCAAACGCTACTATTTGGGTAATCAAGACGAAATCGCCGCTAAACAAGCAGCAGTTGCTAACCAAGGTAAAGCAAAGTAATCACTTACTTTTTTGATACCTAGCAAATTACATTAAGGGTTGAGCTGATGGCTTAGCCCTTTTTTATTGTCATTAATTCCTTCTTCATTCACTTTCATTATAAAATGATGCCGCGTTGAGTGTCGGAATAGCCCATAACCGACTATCATAGGGAAAACTAACTGAAAGGTTTATAAAACAAGATAATGAATAAATTTAATCTTTATGTCTGGGTGGGGTTGATCCTCAGCGCCAGTATTTTAGGTGCGTTGCTGTATATGCTACAAACGGGTGAAATGACACTTGAAGGACCAGCTGGGAGTTCTAATCCAGAATTAATGAAGACTCTGATGATCATTGCCTGTGTGAGTTTTCCAGTCCAAATCGTCAGCATGATGGTACTCAACTATAAGCCTACACTGGCGATTATTATCGCTATCATCAGCAGCGTTGCATTAATGCCAATTACTATTGTATTTGTAATGGGAATGATTTTCTCCGCTATACGCTGGCGCTACCATCAACTAACACCATTCGATACGACCATTAACGTAGATTTTGATATTCGCCTAACCATGGATAAACGCCGTAATACGATGACCGTGATCCCTCTGGCTATTTTGGGTATTGCATTGATTGTATTGAGCCAAAGTATGGGAATGTTCTTATTTGTACTGGCAGCCTTTTTAGGTTATTTCGGTAAAAAAGCCTGTACCACCACCTATTTAGCGGTTAAAGGTGACCATTTTTATATTCGCCCTAATATCTTCGCCTTTTGCTACCGTATCCCACTCAAGGATGTGACCTATCTAAAAACAGAGAAAGGGAAACTATTTTTCACTGCTAAAGTTGAAGAATCAGAAATTCCATTGTCTGCCACCCCAATCAGTACAACCGCAGACGATCAGGCTAATATAGAAAAATTACTCAGCCGAATTAAAAAATAAGCAAACAAAAGCCAGTTCCTAAAATAGCGAACTGGCTTTTTTCTTTAAATTTTAGTTTATTTATTACGACGGGCAATTACCGCATCTGACAGCTGGCGTAATACTTTTTCTGTATCATCCCAGCCAATACACGCATCCGTGACGCTTTTACCATAAACTAAAGGCTCACTAGATTCTAAATCTTGGTTCCCTTCAACTAAATGACTTTCAATCATCACACCCGTGATTGAACGGTCACCTTGACTGATTTGAGCGCTAACATCCGTAGCGACTTCCATCTGTTTTTCAAATTTCTTACAGCTGTTGGCGTGGCTAAAATCAATCATAATACTTGGCACTAAACCGGCTTTTTCCAAACCTTCACGCACTTCTTTAACGTGTTTAGCGCTATAGTTTGGCTCTTTACCACCACGTAAGATAATGTGGCAATCTGGGTTTCCGCTGGTATTCACAATTGCAGAATGCCCCCATTTCGTCACTGATAAGAAACAGTGTGCCGAACGTGCCGAATTAATCGCATCTATCGCAATTTTAATGGTGCCATCAGTCCCATTTTTAAAGCCAACTGGACATGATAAGCCAGACGCTAATTCACGGTGAATTTGTGATTCCGTCGTACGCGCACCAATAGCTCCCCAGCTCATCAAATCTGCCACATATTGCGGGCTGATGACATCGAGGAATTCTCCAGCAGTCGGTAAACCTTGGTCATTGATCGTTAAGAGCAACTCACGGGCAATTCGTAAACCATCATTGATATTGAAACTATGATCCATATGAGGATCATTAATTAACCCTTTCCAACCTACTGTTGTACGCGGTTTTTCAAAATAGACACGCATAACAATTTCAAGGGTATCTTTTAACTCAGCACGTAATTCATTCAAACGCTGAGCATATTCCAACGCGGCTTTTGTATCATGAATCGAGCAAGGGCCAATGACAACAACAAGACGGTCATCTTTTCCCACAAGGATATTATGAATAGCGTGGCGAGCTTCATGAACGGTAAACGCAGCTTTATCGGTTGCTGGAAATTTTTCAAGCAGAGCAATAGGAGGTAATAATTCTTTTATCTGTTTTATTCTGACGTCATCGTTCTGATAGTTCATACCGGTATATCCACTGTTTATTATTTTTTACTGAAGTTGAGTTACATACCTTTTAAATCTCAATAGCTAACAAATAACTTGAAATGCGACAGGTATCGAATTTTTAATCTAACCGTTCCCCGAGCATCTGTAAACAACCAAACAGACCAGAAAATCATCATTAAATTGTGGTTTGATTATAAAATGAGGTCAAATACTGATATCTAGCACAATTACTAGATTTTAGATGAGTTTTATAGCGTAAAAACATATAGAAACGGCTAAACAACGAGGATGTTACTTTAGCCGTTTTTTTTGTATTTTTTCTTATCTAGCCACGAGACATTGGCTCAGAGCCATTTTCTTTCGCAGATTTCATCCATAGACGAGAACCATTTAGAGCAATACCGAGTAGCAGTAGGTATTCCAACGACATGGCGTAAACACCTTGGATAAAGAAAACCACAATGCTAATGACATTAATTACTACCCATAACAGCCAATTTTCCACATATTTGCGAGTCATTAGGATCATTGCCACAACCGACAATACGGTCATCGTCGAGTCCCAGAACGGGAAAGCATCGGGTTCAAGCACTGGCATCACTAAATTAGCACCAAACAGATTTAATACCGCCACAGCCCAGTTGGCTAATACACCAAAGACAGCATCAATATTAAACGTCAGAACAATAATCGCGAGGACAGAAATAATTAATGTGGTTAATGCGCTTGGTAAACTTAGCCAACGAATTTTTAATTCTGCCTCTTGAGAGCTGGACATTCGGCTCCAAGCATACCAGCCATAAATATTGGCACCAAAGAAAAAGAGTTGTAAAAGCAGGTTTGCGTATAATTGAATTTGGAAAAAAATCACCGCAAATAGAGTGACGTTGATTAGACCAAATAGGTAATTAATCGTTTTTTCAAAACTCGCTAATAAAATGCACAGTAAGCCGGCAATAGTGCCTACTGCCTCAATATACGACAAATCGTAAACACTTCCCCATACTGGAATCTGAACTAATGTATTGGCGGTGCTAAAGAACTCCATCTCAACATCCTATTTATCATTAATGGTTAAAATAGCATTGCTCATCAATATCACAGACGATTCTGAATTTAAATTAAACCGTCAAATCACAACTGTTATTTTAGACTTTCAGCAAACTTTAGCATTTTATTCAATGGCTGCATGGCTTTTTCACGTAACTGCTCACTGACATGAATTTGGTGCGTGACATCATCTCCTTCTAGAGCCGCTGCAATCGCTTGTAAGCCATTCATTGCCATCCAAGGGCAATGAGCACATGTCCGGCACGTTGCGCCTTCTCCCGCCGTTGGTGCGATATAGAGAGCCTTATCAGGACAGGCTTGCTGCATCTTATAAAAAATCCCTTTATCTGTTGCAACAATCATTGATGGATTCGGTAAATTTTGTGCGGCTTTAATCAGTTGACTGGTTGAGCCGACGGCATCCGCTAAATCCACTATCGCCTGCGGAGATTCTGGATGAACCAATACCGCCGCGTCAGGGTACATGGCTTTCATTTTTTCTAATGACTGAGTTTTGAATTCGTCGTGAACAATGCAAGCCCCCTGCCAACACAGAATATCCGCCCCAGTTTGTTGCTGAACATAACGACCTAAATGCTTATCGGGTGCCCAAATAATTTTCTCACCTAGGCTATCAAGGTGCTCAATCAGCTCAACCGCAATACTGGATGTAACGACCCAATCGGCTCGAGCTTTAACGGCCGCAGACGTATTGGCATAGACCACCACGGTACGGTCAGGATGAGCATCACAAAAACGAGCAAATTCTTCGTCTGGGCAACCAATGTCTAATGAACATTGGGCATCCAACGTTGGCATTAAGACATTTTTTTCTGGGCTGAGGATTTTGGCTGTTTCCCCCATAAATCTCACCCCAGCAACTAATAAGGTTGAGGCGTGATGACGAGCACCAAATCGAGCCATTTCTAACGAATCAGCGACACATCCCCCAGTTTCTTCCGCTAAGGCTTGAATTTCAGGATCGGTATAATAGTGCGCGACAATGACTGCATTTTTTTCAACAAGTAACGCTTTGATTCGCTCGCGATAAAATGCTTTTTGATCTGCATCTAAGGACGCTGGTTTTGGTGGAAACGGATAAACGGCCTGGTCAAAATCGATAAACACGCTCATTGATTGCCTCTGTTTAGTAGAAAGTGGTTTTATAGCTGAAATTTTTCATAAAACCCCTAAATTGTCATATTTTTGTTTTATATACTAAACACGATACTCCAGTTCGCCTAAGAAGTCTCCAACCTTTTCTCGATCAAAATCCCATATATCCTCTACCTTAAATTTCATCGACAGTTTTTCTGATTTGTCTTTCGCTTTTCTACCCATTTATCGGTATCTTAGCCACTCCTGTTAATTTCAATAGGTTAGTTATGGAATCACCTGCAACTTTATTAAATAAAATAATATCTATTTCATTACTCGAACCGAGAATCGAAGCAGTTGTACTGACTGGCTCTCGTGGGAGAGAAAAGGATATTGATGCTTATTCAGACATTGATATCGAACTTATCGGCCATGGCGTAACCGACCTTTTTAACGACAAAAATTGGGTTAGCCTAATTGCCAATCCGCTTATTGCCTTGCATTTGCAAAATGGTGGAGAAAATGAACCAGAATTTCCCACGTGTTTAGTCATCTACGAGGAAGGGCGTAAAGTTGATTTTACGTTTGCAGAGCCTATAAGGCTCAAAAAAATGCAACAAGGATTAGATACGATTTATACCCGAGGCTTTACTGTTTTGTTGGATAAAACAGGGTTAACTGACCAGCTACCTGAAGCCGCCAATATCCGTGTTCTACAGCCCCCATTATTAAGACAAAGTCAATTTGATGAGCTAGTCACTGATTTTTGGTTTGAAGCCCATCAGGTGGCTATCGCACTGACCCGAAATGAATTATGGAGTGCTTGGTCAAGAAGCACGGATATGAAACAATTTTTTCTCAGTTTGCTTGAGTTGAATGCATCACATTCCAATGAATTTAAAGATGTTTGGTACAACGGCAAGCACTACCAACAATGGATGCCGGAGCGCTTTATCAAAGCAACAGAAATAATTTTTGACTGTGGAACTGCACATAAGGCCGCTTTATCCCTGCATTGCTTGATGGCAAGCTTTCTCGAGGTTAGCGCTGAGTCTATGAGTCTATTCAACTATCAAGAGAAGCAATCTGTGGGCTTAAAAATGCAGGACATTGTTATCGGGATATTAAAGGATAACGGGCTAATAGCCGAAAAGATGAAATAAATAATGCAGAACTAGCAAGGGAATGCTGTTTTTTGTTTTTTTAGAATTGAAAATGGTTATTGGTGTTCATTGTTCTTTGACTGAGTTCGAAACCGTGGATGTTCAGGAGGAGACTAATGGAATTTTATGTGAAGAAATTTTTAAGATGATGGGTCGTGCAGGATTTAAGTCCTTCGGGTCGTTGCAGCAAGCGCAACGCTGTCTCGCTTCGCTCGGCTCGAACCTGAACGCAGCTTCTCACCTACACTCAACGTGCAATATG